>CALVDT010000088.1 GCA_944326385.1 uncultured Bacteroidales bacterium
GGATTGTCAGGATTTTCATAGACCTGAGGATGGTCGAAACGAGGATTCCGGCTGTCATGGTTGGCGAGCATGTTGTGATGGAAAGATGCGTTTTTGCCTCCCCATATTCCGCCATAGCCATGCTCTCCCTTAGGATGGTTCGAATCCTTCAGGCTCTCCGTGAGGATACACCACTGCATGGTGAAATTCTCGTTTTCGTAGAAGGATGCACATTCATCGATGGACCATGCCATGGAACAATGGTCGAGAATGATGTCCCTGTGTCTCCTGCCCCAGATACAGTCTTCACCATCTGTATTGAGCACCTTGTTTCCAAGGCGGAAACGGACGAAACGGATGATGACATTGTCAGCCTCGACTACCGTGGCGTAGTTCTTAATGCAGATACCGTCTCCCGGAGCTGTCTGTCCGGCTATCGTGAGATTCCCGTTCCTTATCCTGAGCTGCGACTCAAGCTCTATGATGCCGGACACGTCGAAGACCACCGTCCTCGGGCCGCTTGCATCGACTGCCGCACGCAATGAGCCTTCTCCGCTGTCGTTCAGATTCGTCACATGGATGACACGGCCGCCGCGGCCGCCGGTGACGTACATTCCGCCGCCCTCGGCGCCTGGAAATGCCCTTGCCACCCCGTCTTCTTCATGGGAAGGGATCATGAATTCCGCATATCCTTCGAGAATCTCGCCGGGATCATCTGAATCATCAGGGTCGTCAGGGACATCCGGGACCGGTTCGCCCGGCACGGCCTTCACCGGTGAAGAATATGCAGATTCCCCGTCCGCAGTCCGCACCTTCACCTTGAACAGATATTCAGTACCTGTTTTGAGGCCATCGAACGTGTACATGGTCTCATTTATCTGCTCCCATTTGAACATGGTCCCGGTGGCAGCTTCCTCAAGGCGGACAGTATAGCTTTCAGCACCGTCCACGGCTTTCCATGTGAAAGTGAGGGATGTCTCGCCGGAAGCCACCGCACGGATTCCGTCAGGCGGGGCGACTTCCACAGGTGTTTCAGGCGTCGGCTCTGGAGAGCAGGCCATGGCTGCCGCCGCAATCAACGGCAGGCTGAATATTTTCATAAGAAGTCTTGTATTGTGTTCCATTGTCTTGATTTGATTGTTTCCTTTGAACATGTTTCCGGAAGCCCTTTACAGGACATCGTTCTCTGAATCTATGATGCCGGGCAGCCCTGTCACCGAACCGCGGACCGTCACCTTGCCTGTCTTTATCTGTCTGACTATCCTTTCGTCAGTCTCATCCCTGTACAGAGAGGCGCCGGCATCCTTCAGGACTGCCCTGTATGCTTCGGAAGCAGGCTCCGATGCTGCCGGATATTTCATGAAGAAAGGCTTGTCTGCCGAAATAGCTTCATATTCAGCCTCTTGTCTTGATATCTTGTCATAATCCGGCGTCTTTCCGTTCCAATTGCCTTTCCTGACATGGGAAACGTCATACACATTGCCGCTGATATGGAAAGAGCCCGGAATCATGGATGTGGATTCCGATGTATAGACCTGAAGATACTGCCCGTCAAGATTTCTGGTGGCAGGGCCAGGGATGAAGACATTGTCCATGACGTTGAACCAGCCTTCCTCTCCGCCGTAGATGGCTTTCATCCCCCAGTTGAATACGATATTGTCCTTGAACTCGACCGTCCCCCGGTAGAAAAGCCTGTCGGAACCGTCGTAGATGGAAGGATGGTCGAAGCGGGGGTTGCGGCTGTTGTTGTCGGCTAGGATATTGTGATGGAAGGAGACATTCCGGCCGCCCCATATGCCGCCGTAGCCATGCTCTCCCTTGCGGTGTATGGAACTGTTCAAGGCCTCTGCTATGATGCACCACTGCACTGAAGCATCGGCTATGGCATAGAAGGAGGCATTTTCGTCCGTGGCCCAGCTTATGGAACAATGGTCTATCATCAGATTCCTGACCTGACGTGCTCCGAGAGCATCGTTTTCGTCCTTCATGGCAGAACCCATCCTGAAACGCATGTATCTGACTATGACCTCGTCCGCCCTTATCATCATACCGTGGTCCCTGAGCGTGATGCCTTTTCCAGGGGCTGTCTGTCCGGAGATCGTTATGTACGGATTCTCTATCTTCAGTTCGGATTCGAGATGGATGTCGCCTTCCACGGCGAACTCCACAATCCTCGGTCCTTCGGCTTCCACCGCGTACCTCAGAGTCCCTTCCTCGCCATCGTCCGCGAGGGATGTCACCACATAGACCTTTCCGCCCTTTCCTCCGCGGGTATATTTTCCGCCTCCGTCAGCACCGTCGAAGGCCAGGTCAAGTGTCAGCGGCTCATCCACGATCTTTCCATTCCTGACCGCCTTGCCGTCATATGCATATTCGATATTGTGCATGGCCTCATATTCAAGGGATGCCCATATGAACGGGCCCACCCCTTTGCAGTCGTTGTCGATGACAGGTTCGCTCAGATAATAACCGTATGTGCCGCTCCGCATCTGTTTGCCTCCGAGCCCTGCCACCGAACAGCAGGATGTTATGGATATGGTACCGTCCGGATTCTCCTTCACGAAAGCCTTTATGAACTTCAGGTAAAGGTCGTCGGCATAGTCCCGCCACTCCCCGGAGAGCCAGCCCTGACGGACGCCCTTCAGGTAAGAATAGACAAACATGGCCGAAGCTGTAGCTTCCAGATAATTGCCAGGCTTGCCGGGACAGTCGAGCACCTGATACCACATCCCTGTCTGCGGGTCTGCATACTCGGGCAATTTCTCCATGATATAACGGAATCTTGCCATAAGTTCCTGTCTTCCGGGATGTTTTTCAGGGAGATAATCCATAGTCTCGGCAAGAGCCATGGCGTACCAGCCGCAGGCCCGTCCCCATGCATGTGCCGACTGCCCTGTCAGTGAGTCTGCCCAGAACATGGACTTTGATTCATCCCAGGCGTGTCTGAAAAGCCCTGTCCCAGGATCGTATGTATGTTTTGCAGCCACGTCGAAATGGTTGCAGATATCGCTGAACAGGGAGTCGCGGTCCTTCTTCGGGGAGAACTTCTTCGTATATTCGGCATAGAAAGGCTGTGCCATGTAGAGCCCGTCCAGCCAGACCTGGTGCGGATACACCTGCTTGTGCCAGAATGCCCCCTCAGAAGTCCTCGGCTGGGTATCGAGCTGTTCCCTGAGCGTTCTCAGCACCCGGCGGTATTTCCGGTCGCCTGTCTTGTAGTACAGCCTGTAATAGATACGGCCCGGACAGATGTGGTCGACATTGTAATTCTCCTTCCTGTAGGTGACGACTTTCCCGTTTTTGTCAGCCATGGTGTCCGCCCAGTCACGGACATAGTCCTCGGCATATGGAAGAGCGTAACGGTCGGCCACGTCAAGGAATGAAAGCAGTTCGAGCCCTGTGGTGTAATTCCATTTGAGCTTGCCCTGACGTCCGTCCAGCCATGTCGCATCAGGGTTCCTGAGCATTTCGGAATCCATCATCCTGACAGAATAAGGCTTCCCGACATCTTCGGCCGGAAGCGTCTGGGAGAACAATGCCGCTGCAGCAGCTATCAATGCGAAGTATTTCATTGTTTGTCGGTTTTATGTTCCTTAATATAATCCACCGGCGAGATGCCGAAATGTTTCTTGAATGAACGGCTGAAATATCCCGGGTCTGAGAAACCCACCTTGTAGCACGTCTCGGAGACAGAGTACTGGCCGCTCTTGAGATAATAGGTCGCTTTCTCCAGACGGAAATCCTGTATCAGCTCCACCGGGGATTTTCCGGTCAGCCCCTTTATCTTGTTGTACATGGAAGTCCTTCCCATGCCCACGTAGGCTGCCAGCTGGTCCACCGTCACCTCCGCATCGGACACATTCTCCTCCAGCCATACCATAACCTTCTTTATCAGGCTCTCATCCCGGTCTGTTATGACTATCTCATCCGGCTGTATCTCCACTTTAGCACCTTTCTGGCCGGCCGCGTTCGCATTGGCGAATTTAGAGAGCACCGTCCGCCTGCGTTCGATGAGGTTCTCTATCCTTGCTGAAAGGAGCTCCATGGTGAACGGCTTGGATATATAGCCGTCTACACCATATTTCATGGCTTTGAGATGCGTATCGTTCTCATGCCTTGCCGTTATCATGATTATCGGGATATGACTCGTGTTGAAATCCCCGCGGATATGGTTGACAAGGGCAATCCCGTCCATCTGAGGCATCATCAGGTCTGTCACTATGATGTCCGGCACCCAGCCTTGCCCTATGATGGAGATGGCTTCCGCCCCGTTCGATGCATCCTTCACCTCGTATCTGTTGATGAGGGAATTGTAGATGTAGACCTTCAGTTCAGCATTGTCTTCGACAATCATCACCCTCAACGCGCCTGCAGGATAGGTAGGCTGTACCTTGTACTTGCTGAGCCCGTATGACTCCGGCTTTCCGGAATCTCCTTGACT
>CALVDT010000089.1 GCA_944326385.1 uncultured Bacteroidales bacterium
ACCATTTAAAGATCAAGACAGTGGACACACAAAGTTACAAGACAGTATCGCTCAAGGCTGGCGATATCAAGAAAGAGTGGGTTCTCATCGATGCTACCGATCTGGTGCTCGGACGTCTTGCTTCCAGGGTGGCTCTTATCCTCCGCGGTAAGAACAAACCGAGCTACACCCCGCATCTCGATTGCGGTGACAACGTCATCATAATCAATGCGGACAAGATCAGGCTCACCGGAAACAAGATGACCGACAAGGTGTATGTCCGTCACACAGGTTATCCTGGCGGACAGCGCTTCAGCACTCCTAAGGACATCCTCAAAAAGAAACCTACCGAGCTTTTAAGGATGGCTGTTAAAGGCATGCTTCCCAAGAACCGTCTTGGTGCGAGACTTATCACCAATCTGTATCTCTATCAGGGCAGTGAGCATCCGCATCAGGCACAGAAACCGAAAACAATCAAGTTAAACGAAATTTAGTCAAATGATGAAATCAGTAAACGCCCTTGGAAGACGTAAATCAGCAGTCGCTCGTGTTTATGTCGTTGCTGGAAAAGGCAACATCGTTATCAATGGCCGCGACATCGAGAACTATTTCTGCGATGCTGCGCTCCGTTATATCGTGAACCAGCCTTTTGAAGTTACAGGAACGGCAGGACAGTTTGACGTAAAGGTGAACGTCGACGGAGGCGGAATCAAAGGTCAGGCAGAAGCCATAAGGCTCGGAATCGCCCGCGCACTTTGCGAGGTCGACAAGGAGGCTTATCGCTCTACGTTGAAAGCCAACGGATTCCTTACCCGCGATGCACGCGAAGTCGAAAGAAAGAAACCTGGTCAGCCTGGTGCCCGCAAGCGCTTCCAGTTCAGCAAACGTTAGTATCTGGACAGAAGATTTACGGATATGTGCAGTCCGTGCAGAAAACATGCGGACCTTCGTGAGGATGTAAATCCTGCTTAGCTACCGCGGTTTGACGAGACTGTGAAAAATCCTGGAGACCGGCAAGTCCGTTACTCCGGATTGTTGAAGACGCCGTCAGGGCCGGAATAGACCCTGGGGAAAATAGAAAACAAGAAAAAAACAACAGAAATGCCAAGAACAAATTTCCAAGAACTGCTTGATGCAGGAGTTCATTTCGGACATCTGGCCAGAAAATGGAATCCTAAGATGGCTCCATACATCTTCGACCAGAAAAACGGAATCCATATCATTGACCTGCACAAGAGCATTGTCAAGATAGACGAGGCTGCAAATGTGATGAAACAGCTTGCGCGTTCAGGCCGCAAGATCCTTTTCGTAGCCACAAAGAAACAGGCAAAGGACATAGTAGCGGAGAAGGCCGCTGCAGTCAACATGCCTTTCGTGACAGAAAGATGGCCGGGCGGAATGCTTACCAACTTCCCTACCATCCGCAAGGCTGTCAAGAAGATGAATACCATCGACAAGATGATAGAAGACGGTACTTTCGATACCCTTGCAAAACGTGAACGTCTCCAGATTACCCGTCAGAGGGCCAAACTCGAGAAGAACCTCGGTTCCATCAAGGATCTGAGCCGTCTTCCTTCAGCCCTTTTCGTAGTGGATGTACAGAAGGAGATGAATGCAGTGAAAGAAGCCAATCGTCTGAATATCCCGGTTATCGCCATGGTTGATACTTGCTGCGATCCTACACCTATTGATTATGTGATTCCGGCTAATGACGATGCTGCAAAGTCAATTTCCTTTATCGTAGACGTACTTTGCCAGGCAGTGGCAGAAGGTCTGAACGAGAGGAAGATCGAAAAGGAGAAGGAGACTCCTGAACAGGGAGACGCACAGGCTCCTGCAGGAAAGAAACTCCGTTCCCGCAAGGCAAAGGCAGATGAGGCTCCGGAGACTGTCGTTTCCGCACAGCCGGCAGTCGAGACTCCGGCTGTAGAGGCCGCTGAAGCTGCTGTCGCAGAGCCGGCTCCTGCAGAGGCTCCTGTGGAGGCACCTGCTGCAGAAAAGGCTGAATAAAGTACTAACATTCTAAAAATTTCTTGTGAATATGGAAATCAAAGCAGCTGACGTGATGAAATTGCGTCAAATGACCGGAGCCGGCATGATGGACTGCAAGAAGGCTCTCGTGGAGGCTGAAGGCGACTATGCAAGGGCTCAGGAGATCATCCGTGAAAAGGGCAAGCTCGTCGCAGCGAAAAGGGCTGACAGGGAGACTTCAGAAGGAGCGGCAATCGCGAAGGTGGACGGAAACAAGGCTATTCTCGTGGCTCTCGGATGCGAAACCGACTTCGTGGCCAAGAACCAGGAGTTCCAGGACCTCGCCAATGCTATTGCCGATGCGGCCATTGCACAGTTCCCTGCTGACGCGGAGGCTCTGAATGCCTGCAAACTTGCTGATGGCAGGACTGTCGAGGCCGCTGTTACTGAGCAGACCGGCAAGACAGGTGAAAAGCATTCCATCGCATATTACGCTTGTCTGGAAGCTCCTTATATCTCATCATATATCCATAAGATCAACGGCAAGCTTGCTGCTGTCGTAGCTTTCAGCAAGGAGATCCCTGCAGAGGCAGGAAAAGGTATCGCGATGCAGGTGGCATCCATGAATCCTGTGGCTGTGAACAAGGATTCTGTCCCTCAGAATGTTATCGATAACGAACTTGCCGTAGCGGTGGAGAAGACCAAGGAGGAGCTCGTGAAGAAAGCCGTGAACTCCGCTCTCGAGAAAGCCGGAATCAATCCTGCCCATGTCGACAGCGAGGATCATATCGCTTCCAACACAGCCAAAGGCTGGCTTACTGCCGAGCAGGCTGACAAGGCCCGTGAGATAATCAAGACAGTCTCTGCAGAAAAGGCTGCCAATCTCCCTGAGGCGATGATCAACAATATCGCCAACGGCCGTCTGAACAAGTTCTTCAAGGAGAACACCCTTGAGGAGCAGGAGTATCAGATGGGTGACGGCAAGATTTCCGTAAAGGATTATCTTGCAGGCATCGACAAAGAGGCCAAGATACTTGCATTCAGGAGATTCTCTCTGAACGACTGATTCAGAAAACATATGACAAGAGGATGCCCGGAAGTCATCGGCTTTTCAGGCATCCTCTTTTTCTGTGTCCTCTCTGCAACGATAGCGCATTAACGGAAAATTCATATTGATTTGGATCTAATGCGAGAAACATCTCTCCTCGTATCCCCGACCAGTACCGATATCTCGTGGAAAGTGGTAGTGGTCGCAGCAAAACATTCTCGCTTAATCGCATATTCGGTCACTTCGTGCCCACATATAGCTTCCGCTCGACAAAGACAAAAAGATTTGCCTTTGTTCTCGCTTAATCGCATATTTGGTCACTTCGTGCCCACATATAGCTTCCGCTCGACAAAGACAAAAAGATTTGCCTTTGTTCTCGCTTAATCGCTATATTTGTAACTATCTGGTGCGAGAGGACGCCTGACAAAAGATTTGGAATATGCTGTACCCTATCGGAATCCAGAATTTTGAAAGTCTGCGTAACAGCGGTTACGTGTACATAGACAAGACGGACAAGATATATGAACTTGTCTCGACCGGAAAATATTATTTCCTGAGCCGTCCGAGACGGTTCGGGAAAAGTCTGCTGATATCTACCTTGGAGGCTTACCTTCAGGGGAAAAAAGAACTCTTCAAAGGTCTGGCGATAGAGTCGCTGGAACAAAGCTGGACGGAATATCCTGTCATGCATATCGATCTGAGCGGAAAGGCATATCAGACCCGGGAGGATCTTGACGTGACTCTTGACCAGCATCTGCACAAAATTGAAGCGGAATATGACATGCAGCCGAAATATGCCCAGCCCGATGCGAGGTTCAAGGACGCTATCGCAGCCGCTTATGAAAAAACCGGCAAACCGGTTGCAATCCTCATCGACGAATACGACAAACCGATGATCGACAACCTCGACAATACCGAAATCCAGGAATACTACAGGAAGACCCTTCAGGGTTTCTACAGCGTCCTGAAATCCATGGACGGCTGCATCAAGTTCGGCTTCCTGATCGGCGTGACCAAAATCGGCAAACTCAGCGTATTCAGCGGACTGAACAACCTGAATGACATTTCAATGGAATCCGAATATTCGGGCATCTGCGGTATCTCGGATTCAGACCTTCACAAATACTTCGGAGAAAGTACCAAAGAACTTGCTGCGGCAAATGTCATGACTGAAGAACAGTGTTACTCCAAACTTGCCGAAATGTATGACGGTTATCACTTCAGCCGTAAAAGTAACGGGATGTACAATCCTTTCAGTCTCCTCAACACTTTCGCCTCAAACAAATTCAGGGAATACTGGTTCGAGACCGGCACTCCGACTTTCCTCGTGAAAGTGATGCAACAGACCAGATATGATATCTCCACTCTTTCCGATCAGGAGGTGGACTCATCCCTGCTGAGCACTGTCAACACCGTATTCGAGAATCCTGTCCCGCTCCTCTATCAGAGCGGATATTTGACTATCAGAGGTTATGACGAGGAATTCGGCCTGTACAGATTAGGATTCCCGAACAGGGAAGTGAAGACGGGGTTCCTGAATTTCATTTTCCAGTATTACCTGCCTGGAGAACAGACCTCAGGTATTACACTCATAACAAAAATCACAAGAGCTTTGCGTTCCGGCAAACCCGAAGATATGATGCTCCTCCTTGAAAGTCTTTTCGCTCGGACGAACTATCAGATACAGGGCGATGCCGAAAAGGACTTCCAGTATGCCATGTACATCATCTTCGAGCTCCTCGGGGAATACGTCCAGACCGAAAAGCAGACCAGCAACGGACGCATCGACATCCTGCTGCAGACAAAGGACTATGTCTACATAATGGAAATCAGGACGGACTCTTCCGCCGATGCCGCCCTCCGGCAGATCGAGGAGAAAGGATATGCCAGACCGTTCGTTGCAGACACACGCAGACTGTTCAGAATCGGGGTCTCATTCTCGAAAGAAACCCGCCGGATCGAGAACTGGAAAATCGTATGAAATCCTTAACAACTAAAATCTAAACATCTTTTATGACAACACATCCATCTCCAGCCGCTTCCACGACCGGCAGAATCGTTTTTCTGGATTATCTCCGTTTCATAGCATGTTTCATGGTGATATTCGTACATTGCATTGAGCCTTTCTATCTCGGAGGCGAAGGCACGCTTATCAGAAATCATACGGACGCGGCATGGGCCACTTTTCTCGACTCGGCATTGAGGGCGGCAGTCCCTCTTTTCCTGATGGCTTCAAGCTATCTGCTTTTCCCCCTGAAGTATGATACGGCTACATTTTTCAGAAAACGCTTTGTCAGAGTATGTATCCCGTTGATAATATGGACACTCCTGTATGCCCTTGTCCCGTTCTGCGGCATCTCCGAAGGCTTTGACAGAGGCGCCAACCTTGAGCGTCTTCTGGTGAATTTCAATTCGCACGCCGGCCATCTCTGGTTTGTATATATGCTGCTCGGTGTCTACCTGCTGATGCCTCTGCTTTCTCCTTGGATAGAGAAAGTTTCCAGGAAAGGGGAAGAGGTTTTCCTGTGTATCTGGGGCATAACCACATTTACACCTTTCTTCAGGCAAGCTGCCGTTGCCATTACCGGGTCACCGGATTTGTGGGGAGAAGCCGGCTGGAACGAATACGGTACACTTTACTATGTCAGCGGTTTTGTCGGCTATCTGGTTCTTGGACATTATTTCAAGACAAGGCTCGGTGAATGGTCCTGGAAAAAGACTCTTGCGGTCGCCGTTCCTCTCTGGATAGTCGGCTATGCCATCACTGCCGGGTGGTTCTGGGCAAAGATGCCGAAAGAATTTCCGGTAAGCGGCCCGATAAGCATAGCCGTATACCTTGAGACGAGCTGGCAGTTCTGTGCCACAGGTGTAGCCCTTACCACGATTGCATATTTTCTCGTCATAAGGAAACTGACCTCTGACGGATGGTTCTACAGGAACATCATCCTGCCTGTCTCCAAAGTCAGCTACGGTGTCTATCTCATGCATATATTCATATTGATGTTTTTCCATCAGATAGTGACAGGCTGGGGTCTGAGCACTCCTCTTCACATAGCAGTCACCGCCATCCTTACTTTCGTGACAGCTTCCGTCGTCTCCAGACTCCTCTCCTTCATCCCTGGAAGCAAGTATCTTCTGGGGTGATGAGCCAGCTATATCCGTTGCACCTGACGTTTTTTGTAAGATTGCAGATAAAACAGGAAAACTGATATGAAAAAAGTCTTGTCAATGCTGATTATGCTGAGCTGCCTTATCGCAGGTACGGAATCCTGCACCACACCGGAAGAAAGCACCGGGAACCTTGCCGGTTTTGTAGATCCTTTCATAGGAACGAGCGGGATGGGACATACCTTTCCCGGAGCATGCGTGCCTTTCGGGATAGTGCAGCTCAGCCCGGATACCGATACGATACCTCACAACATAGACGGTGTCTACCAGAAGGATGCATACCGGTACTGTTCCGGCTACCAGTACAACGACAAGACGATAGTCGGATTCAGCCATACCCATTTCAGCGGCACTGGCCATTCGGATCTCGGCGACATCCTTCTGATGCCGGCAACAGGAGAAATCCGCTACAATCCGGGCACCGCGGAAGAGCCGGAGAAAGGATACAGGTCCACATTCTCCCACTCCTCCGAAAAAGCATCTCCCGGTTATTACGAGGTTATTCTGGACCGGTATGGCATAAAAGCGCAGCTTACTGCGACACAACGTACGGGAATCCATAAATACACTTTCCCCCACGGCGAGCCGGGGCATCTGATGGTGGATCTCTCCCATGGAATCTACAATTACGACGGCAAGGTCCTGTGGGCATCCATGAGGGTGGAAAACGACACTCTGGTTACAGGTTACCGGATAACGGACGGATGGGCAAGGACAAACTATACCTATTTCGCCATGTCATTCTCGAAGCCGGTCCGGGAATATGGCTATAAAGATATGGAGAAACCGAAATACAACGGTTTCTGGAGACGCTTCGATGTGGAAAGGAATTTTCCTGAGATGGCAGGACGCAAGGTTGTGGCATGGTTCGGATTCGATACCTGTGAAGATCCCGAGATGGAAGTGAGGGTCGCCTTGTCCGCAGTAAGTACGGAAGGAGCCTTGAAGAACCTTGAGGCCGAGACGGAAGGCCGCTCATTCGAGGAACTGGCCGAGGCTGCGGAAAAGGCATGGAATGACGAGTTCTCCCAGTTTGAGATAGAAGGCACCGACGACCAGAAGACCATGTTCTATACGACCCTGTACCATACCATGATAAACCCGTCCGTGTACATGGACGTAGACGGGAATTATCGCGGACTGGACAATAATATCCACAAAGCGGAAGGCTTTACTAACTATACCGTTTTTTCATTGTGGGATACGTACCGGGCTGAACATCCTTTCCTTAATCTGTTCAAACCTGAGTACAATACGGATATGGTGCGCTCGATGGTCGCCCATCAGCAGCAGAGCGTCCACGGGATGCTTCCGGTCTGGAGCCATATGGCGAACGAAAACTGGTGCATGAGCGGATATCATGCAGTCTCTGTCCTGTCTGACGCCTTGGCCAAAGGACGGATGGAGTTCACAGGAGAACTGGCTGAAGCCATGCTCAGGACATCCACCGTGCCGTATTATGGAGGACTGGGAGAATACATGGAGTACGGATATGTGCCTTATGACAGGCAGGCTGATGCTGCGTCAGCCACATTGGAATACGCATACGACGACTGGACGATATACAAGGCGTTCCATGACGCCGGGGATACGGCCAGAGCTGAAGAATACAGGCAAAGGGCGCTGAATTACCGGAATGTATTTGACAGTGCCTCAGGCTTTGCCCGTCCGCGTATGAAAGACGGGACATTCAAACAGGATTTCGATCCGCTGCAGACTTACGGAGAAGGTTTCATAGAGGGCAATTCATGGAATTTCTCCTTCCACGTCCCACACGACGTCTGTGGGATGATGGCTCTTATGGGTGGACCAGAGGTCTTCGAAAGCAGGCTTGACAGTCTTTTCGTGATGCATCTTCCTGAAGAATTCTACAGCATGAACGAGGATATCACAGAGTCCTGCCTGCTAGGAGGCTATGTCCACGGCAATGAACCGAGCCACCATGTCCCATATCTTTACGCATGGACATCAAGCCCGTGGAAAACACAGTACTGGATACGTGAAATCCTGAACAGGATGTACAGGAACGACAGGGAAGGTCTCGGCGGAAACGATGACTGCGGCCAGATGTCTGCCTGGTACATTTTCTCGGCGCTCGGTTTCTATCCTGTCTGTCCGGGTACGGACCAGTATGTCCTCGGCGCACCTTATCTCCCGTACGCAAAGATACGGCTTCCGAACGGCAGGACTCTGGAAATCGAGGCTGCAGGGGCCAGTGACATCAACAGATATGTGAAATCATTTAAAATCAACGGGAAACCGTACGGCAAGACATACGTGACATTCAAACAGATAATGGCCGGAGGCATATGGGAGTTCGAGATGGCTCCATCGCCGGTCAAAGACAGGATACTGAAAGCCGATGACAGGCCGTATTCTCTGACACAGGGGGACATCCCGGCACAAGCCCTTTGGAGCAGTTATGACGCAGGTCGTATCATATTCGAAGACAATGCGACCGGAACAGCAGGATCGGAGATATACGGGGAAATAATTCCTGATCCGGAAGCATATATTGCAGAACAGGCCATAACAGTATTGTCCACGCTTTATGATTCTCCCCTTGACAGCATAACCAAGGTAAGGGAAATCCATTATACGCTTGAGGATATAGACGGCATTTCAGCGAAAAGCGGCCGTCCGGGAGGATATGTCGACATATTCTACAGTACGCGTCACATAGAGAATTCGTTCCGGGACAATGACACCTCCCGTCTTCTTTTCGAGACCAGAGGCGTCCTCCTTCATGAACTTACTCATGCGTATCAGCTTGAACCTCAGGGAGTCGGTACTTATGGCACGAACCGCACGTTCCGGGCTTTCATAGAAGGGATGGCAGATGCCGTACGTGTGACAAACGGCGGTTTCGGTCCGGAAGCAAGACCGAAAGGAGGAAGCTACATGGACGGCTATCGGACGACCGGATATTTTCTGGTATGGATAAAGGACCATAAGGATCCTGAATTCCTCCGGAAATTCAACCGCAGCGCACTTGAAGTGGTCCCGTGGTCATTTGACGGAGCCATAAAGCATATTCTCGGCGAAGAATATGACATCGATTCCTTGTGGCAAGAGTATCAGACGGCAATAACCCTCCAATCCCCAGATTTATTTTGAACCTTTGAATAAATTTCATAGATTTGTGGAAACGGAAGGAAACATATGACTTTTCGACTTTCATACGGACTTCACCACCATCATTCATTTGACAGATGACGGCAGGTATGGTCATGCTATGAGAAAGTACAGTATAGAAAGCTTGCCGCAGATTCGGGCAGGCTTTTTTTATTGCCCCGAAGGAAAGATTTCAAGGAAATATAGAAACGGACTAAAATCATGTTACGCATCGCTCTCCAGTCGAAAGGCAGACTGAACGAAAAAAGCATCGAACTGCTCAGTGAAGCAGGCATCGGCATTGAGGAAAGCAACAGACGCCTTCTCTCAAAGGCATCTAACTTTCCGGTGGAAATCCTGTATCTCAGGGATGACGATATCCCGCAGACGGTATCATGCGGGATCGCAGATGTCGGGATTGTAGGATACAATGAAGTATTGGAACGGGACTATCCAGTGGAGGTCTTCCAGCATCTCGAATTCGGGAAATGCCGTCTGTCGCTGGCGGTACCCAAATACATCGAATATACCGGTCCGGAGTTCTTTGAGGGCAAGAAAGTGGCTACTTCCTATCCGGGTATCCTCAGAGCCTATTTCGGGAGGCTGAATATCAACTGCGAGATCCGGGAGATAACCGGAAGTGTCGAGATATCCCCGTCCATAGGTCTGGCGGACGGTATCTTTGACATCGTAAGCAGCGGCGGTACGCTGGTGCAGAACGGCCTTGCCGAGGTCGAGACAGTGATGGAGTCCGATGCGGTCCTGATCGGGACGCCAGGGCTTGACGGGGAGAAGATGCAGACGGTCAGAACCCTGATGTCCCGCTTCACATCCGTACTCCGCAGCCGTGGCAAGAAATATTTGCTGGTCAATGTCCCGAACGACAAGATAGACGAAGCCCTGAAAATCATACCGTCCATGAAAAGCCCGACACTACTGCCTCTTGCCGATAAAGGCTGGAGCGCAATCCATGCCGTAATCGACGAGTCGGAGGTCTGGGACAAGGCAGACAGGCTGAAACAGATAGGGGCGGAAGATATCCTTGTCCTGTCCATGGAGAAACTGATAATCTGATACCTGAGCCAGAGGGAACTTATACACCAAACCCGGAACAGACATGAGAATATTTGAATTTCCCGAAAAGAAAGACTGGCCTGCCATAGTCGGGAGGCAGAAGACAGGCGTGCCGCAGCAGTTGAAGGAAACGGTCGCTTCCATACTTGACGATGTCAGGAAACACGGTGATGCCAAGGTTCTGGAATATGTAAGGACGCTTGACGGATTCGATACGGACGCTGCAGGCCTGAAAGTGTCCGGAGATGAAATCGCAACTGCCGCCGGCAGGCTGCCTGAAGAACTTAAAACCGCCATAAAGATTGCTGCAGGAAATATCCGGAGATTCCACGAAGCGCAGAAACAGGATGATCTGACCGTGGAGACCATGGCAGGAGTGACGTGCCGTCAGAAGAATGTCCCTATCGGCAGGGTCGGCCTTTATATCCCCGGCGGGACAGCACCGCTTTTCTCCACTGTACTGATGCTCGCCATTCCGGCCGTGATTGCCGGATGCAGCCGCATTGTCCTCTGTACCCCGGCAGGCAGGGACGGCAGTGTCTCTCCAGTGATTCTCTATGCGGCAAGTATCTGCGGAGTCACGGAAATATACCGGATTGGCGGTGCTGTGGCTGTCGGAGCCATGGCCTACGGCACCCGGACAGTCCCGAAGGTGGACAAGATATTCGGCCCCGGGAATTCGTACGTCATGGAAGCCAAGCAGCAGGTGCTGCAGGACTGCGCCATAGATATGCCGGCAGGACCTTCGGAAGTGCTGATAATGGCCGATGACAGCGCCGAGGCTGCATTCGTCGCATCTGACTTCCTCTCCCAGCTTGAGCATGGCAAAGACAGCCAGGCCATCCTTCTGACCACTTCCGCAAAGCTGATGGAGGATGTCGTATCGGAGGTGGAATCCCAAAAGCAGAAACTGTCCCGAAGAGATATCATAGACGTGTCCATGGACAGAAGCGTTGCAGTCCTTCTCGGCTCCGAACAGGAGATGGTGGACTTTTCGAACTTCTATGCTCCCGAACACCTTATCATAGCCACCCGCGATTACCTGAATACCATAGAAGGTATCGTGAATGCCGGCAGCGTATTTCTCGGGAACTACTCGACGGAAAGTGCCGGGGATTATGCCTCCGGGACAAACCATACCCTTCCTACCGGCGGATGGGCAGTATCGTATTCGGGTGTGAACCTTTCTGCGTTCATGAAGAAGATCACCATACAGGAAATATCGAAGGCCGGGCTGCGGACTCTCGGTCCGGTCATAGAGACGATGGCCATGGCGGAAGGCCTGGATGCGCATGCCCGGTCGGTCAGAATAAGACTTGAGTCGAACAGATAGAACGGACGCTTATGGAAATGACACGTAAAGAACGGGAATCTGAGATATGCTCTCTGCTCAGACCGAACATAAGGAACATGGTCCCATACTCGACTGCACGCGATGACTGCAAGGCGAAGATGGATATTTATCTGGACGCGAACGAGAATCCGTACGATACGGGTGTGAACCGCTATCCGTCACCGCACCAGCCGGAACTCAAATTCATGCTTTCAGTCCTCAAGAAAGTCCCCGCGGAGAATATTTTCCTCGGAAACGGCAGCGACGAGCCTATCGATCTTGTGTTCAGGCTTTTCTGCCCTCCCGGCAAAAGCAGCATGGTGCAGGCGGTCCCGACATACGGCATGTATTCCACAGCCGCGGAAATAAATGATGTCAGGGTCATAGACGCCCCCTTGGCTGACGGCTTCAGGCTTGATGCGGATGCACTTCTGTCAAAGGTCGAACCTGATACAAAAGTCGTTTTTCTGTGTTCTCCGAACAATCCTACCGGAAATCTCCTCGACCGGGACGCTGTCATCAGGATATTGGACAGCTTCAGCGGCATTGTCGTCCTGGATGAGGCCTACATAGATTTCTCAGGTACCGCAAGCTTTACTGAAGTCCTGGACAGATATCCGAGGCTGATTGTCCTGCAGACCCTTTCCAAAGCTTGGGGAATGGCGGGAATCCGGATAGGCCTTGCCATCGCGGACGAATATGTGGTAAAAGTGATGTCCCGGGTGAAATATCCGTACAATATCAGTATACTCGACCAGTCCCGGGCTGCCGAACTGCTTTCCGACCCTCTGCAGACTGCCGACAGGGTGGAAACGATAATCAGGGAACGCAGCAGGCTTTCCGCCGCACTGTCAGCTCTTCCGTCGGTAGAGGCTGTCTATCCGTCCGATGCCAACTTCCTTCTCGTGAAATTCCATGACAAGGACAATATATTCTCAAGCCTGATAGAAGCCGGTATCATCGTCAGGGACAGGTCTTCCGCGTACAATTGTGACGGCTGCCTCAGGATAACCGTCGGTACACCGCAGGAGAATGACAGGCTGCTTTCAGTTCTCGGGGCAGAAACCGGAGATTCCCCGGACCATGGCTGTCCTGAAGGCCGTACGGCAGTCTGCAGCCGGCGGACAGGAGAGACATCCGTATGTGTCAGAGTGAATCTTGACCGCTTCAGGAAACCGAGGGTGGCCACCGGGCTTCATTTCTTCGATCATATGCTCGAGCAGATCGGATACCATGCAGGGATAGCTCTGGATGCGATATGTTTCGGAGACCTGGAGACAGATGACCATCATTCGATAGAGGATGTGGCGATAGCTCTCGGCGACTGCCTGCTGTCGGCTCTGGGAGACAAGTCCGGTATCGGCAGGTACGGGTTTTCCCTTCCGATGGATGAGGCCGAGGCTACGGTGTTGCTCGATCTCGGTGGCAGGATCGATTTCCTGTGGGATGTCAGCTTCAAGGAAATGACGGTCGGGGATGTTTCCACCCAGATGTTCCCTCATTTCTTCAAGTCTCTGACTGAACATCTGAAATGCAATCTGCACATAAAGGCGTCAGGCGAGAATGACCACCATGTCATCGAAGGAGTATTCAAGGCTTTCGCAAGGGCTCTCAGACAGGCAATCGTGAGGACAATCTCCACGGATTCAGGAATCCCGAGCAGCAAAGGTTGGTTATGACAGGCATTATCGATTATGAAGCGGGGAATATCCGTTCAGTGGAGAATGCCCTGAAGCGGCTGGGTGCGGACTATGTGCTCAGCAGGGACACTGCAGTGTTGTCCGCCTGCGACCGGCTTCTTCTTCCTGGCGTCGGTGAGGCCGGCTGGGCGATGGCGAAACTCCGGGAAAACAATCTCGTGGATTTCATCAGGAATACGGACAAGCCTCTTCTTGGAATCTGCCTCGGCATGCAGCTTCTCTGCTCCCGGTCTGAGGAAGGGGATGTGGAGTGTCTCGGAATATTCCGGAACAAGGTCAGGCATTTCAGCCATGTATTCCCGGCAGGCATCGGGCTCAAGGTGCCTCAGATCGGATGGAATGACATCACATCATTGAAGTCGGGACTGTTCGACGGGGTAAAGGAGGGGTCGTACGTGTATTTCGTCCATTCCTACTGTGCCGACATCGGAGAGGATACCGCATCCGTCACAGAATACGGGATTCCGTTCAGCTCCTCCCTGTGCAGAGGGAACTTCATGGGATGCCAGTTCCATCCGGAGAAAAGCGGAGACACCGGCGAGCGTATAATCGGGAATTTCCTGGGATTGACAGATTGAAAAACTGTTTTGAAAACGGAAGAAACTTATGATAGACATAATACCGGCCATAGACATTATTGACGGCAAATGCGTCCGCCTTTCGCAAGGCGACTACGGACAAAGCAAAGTCTACAGCGACAGTCCTCTTGATGTTGCCAGACGCTTTGAGGACTGCGGAGTGCGGTTTCTGCATCTTGTCGATCTGGACGGGGCCAAGGCGCGGTTTCCGAAGAACCAGAGGGTTCTGGAGGATATCGCTTCACATACTTCCCTGAAGGTGGAGTTCGGAGGCGGATTGAAGGATATGAGGGCATTGGCCTCTGTCTTTGATGCAGGAGCTTTCAGAGCCGTATGCGGCAGCGTGGCATGTTCCGAGCCCGACACCTTCATTTCATGGCTCAAGAAATACGGAGGAGAAAAGATTGTCCTTGGTGCAGACGTCAAGGACGGTTTTGTGGCTGTGAACGGATGGCTTGAAAAAACCGGCATGAAGGCGGATGACCTGCTTTCTGCATTCATCCCGGAAGGCCTGCGTACAGTGATCGTGACCGATATTTCTAAAGACGGAATGCTTTCGGGACCGGCGGTGCAGCTTTACGTGGATCTACTCTGCGCATTCCCGTCCGTACAGGTCATCGCCAGCGGAGGCGTGGGTTCCATGTCTGACATAGAGGCCCTGGAAGAGGCCGGTGTCCCTGCCGTGATAGTGGGCAAGGCTATTTACGAAGGCAGGATTGCCATTGAGGCACTGGGACGGTTTTCTGACGGACTATGATATGACTGACACAAGATGCTGACAAAAAGAATCATACCATGTCTTGACATAAAGGACGGCAAGACTGTGAAAGGGATCAATTTCCTCGGACTGAAATCCGTCGGCGATCCTGTGGACATGGCCAGAGCGTATTCCGGCCAGGGAGCTGACGAACTCGTGTTCCTGGACATCAGCGCCACGATTGAAGGCAGGAAAGCTTTCTCGGAACTTGTAGGGCGTATAGCATTGAACATAAACATTCCTTTTACCGTAGGCGGCGGCATTTCCACGGTAGAGGATGCAGCGATATTGCTCAGGGCAGGTGCGGACAAGGTTTCGGTGAACAGTGCCGCCGTCAGAAACCCCGGTCTCATTTCGGACATAGCATCGAGGTTCGGCTCCCAATGTGTAGTGGTGGCCATAGACGCGAAGAATGTGGACGGTGTCTGGAAAGTGACTACCCATGGCGGAAGCCGTTTCTCCGACAAGGAACTGTTTTCCTGGGCCGGACAGGCGGAAACACTCGGGGCAGGGGAGATACTTTTCACCTCGATGGACCATGACGGGACCTGCAGCGGGTATGCCTGCAATGAGTACCGCAGACTTTCCGGGATGCTTGGAATACCGGTCATAGCATCCGGGGGTGCAGGGACTGTCGGGCATATCGCCGAAGTCCTTTCTTCTGACGGAGGATGTGCCGATGCAGCACTGGCCGCTTCCGTATTCCACTACGGCGAGATACTGATTCCCGATCTGAAACGCCGGCTTGCCTCCTGCGGCATACCGGTACGGTTATAGTTTTTTACGATATGGTTTATATGGAAAATATCATGATCAAGAAAGATTTTGACACAAATGCCCTGGATTTCGGGAAGAATCCAGACGGCCTGATTCCTGTCATCGTGCAGGATTATGCGACGTTGAAGGTGCTTATGCTCGGCTATGTGAATCCTGAAGCGCTTGCCAAGACTTTTGCTACCGGAAAAATGACTTTCTACAGCCGTACCCGCCAATGTCTCTGGACAAAAGGCGAGACCAGCGGGAACTTTCTTGAAGTAAAGGAGATATATGCCGATTGCGACAATGATACCTTGCTGGTGAAAGCCATCCCTGCCGGTCCTGTCTGCCATACCGGTTCCGTCAGCTGTTTCAAAACCGATGATGACGAGGGGTTCATCAGGGAGCTTCAGGAAGTCATACGCAGGCGCAAGGCAGAGCGTCCCGAAGGTTCGTATACGGTCAGGCTTTTCGACAAAGGCACGAACAAGATCGCCCAGAAAGTAGGGGAGGAAGCAGTCGAAACCGTCATAGAGGCCGTTGCCGACAACGACAGTGCCATGATCTACGAAGCTTCGGATCTTATCTATCACCTGCTAGTCCTTCTCGTCCACAAGGGTCTTTCCATCTCTGATCTCGAGAAAGAGCTTGTCAGAAGACACAAATGAAGGTATCTATACTCAAAAGATAGAGCGTCCTCGATTCACATCGTGGACGCTCCGCAATTCTAACCTAAAACTTAACCTATGAAAAAACTATTCGAATAAAAGAAACAGCAATTACTGTGCCAACAAGTCGATAAAGTCAAGAATTTTTGGAATTTCTTTTATATTTCCGGCTTCGAATATGTTTACCGACTCCGGCATGTCCATTTTCTCGTGTTCCCAGATGATTTCGTGCGGGACATGGATGGCTGTACCTCCAAGTTTTATGACCGGTGCAATGTCGGATTTCACGGAATTGCCTATCATGATGATTTCTTCCGGTGCAATGTCCAGCTTGCGAGCCATGGCAGCGTAGTTCCTTTTGTCCTTGTTTTCCATGACTTCTATGTGATGGAAGAATCCCTCAAGCCCCGAAGCCCTGAATTTTCCGAGCTGTTCGCGCAGATCACCTTTAGTGGCCACGGCCAGTCTGTACCTGCCGTAAAGGCTTTCCAGAGTCTCCCGGACTCCGTCGATGACATGGACCTCATGGTGCGACAGCCTGCGGATGATCTTGTTTATCCCTTTGTAAATCGTGGAATTGAACTTCTCTCCGCAGATCTTCACGGCGCAGTCTGCCATCCCTATAAGATAAGTCTTTGAGCCATAGCCGAAAACAGGGATGTTCTCTTCCTGGGCTTCAGCAAGAGAACATCTTATTTCATCATCAGGGGCGAATCCCGACAGAAGTTCCACGAATCTGTCTTCCGCTTCCCTGAAAAAGCATTCGTTTTCCCAGAGGGTGTCGTCCGCGTCAAAGAAAATATACCTATTCTGCATCAGAAGGTGTCTCTGTGTTGTCCGGAAGGACCTGCCTGATATGTCTGATATGAATGTCCTGGACCGGTCGGTCTCTCCGGTCGGTCTGCACTGATGCTATCTTGTCTATGACATCGAATCCGTCGATGGTTTCCCCGAACACGGTGTACTCCCCGTCGAGCTGGCTGCAGTTTTCCTCATCCTGCACTATGTAGAACTGGGACCCGGACGATTCCTTCTTCGGATTGGCGGCATCTCCGCGACGGGCTGCTGCCAGAGCCCCTTTCTTGTGGGTAAGGTTTCTGTTGAACTCAGCCGGAATGGTGTATCCCGGGCCGCCGGTACCGTACATCTGAGCCTTGGACGGATCCTTCGTGAGGGGATCTCCGGTCTGGATCATGAAGCCGTCTATCACTCTGTGGAAAAGTACACCGTCATAGTAGCCTTCCGAAGCGAGCTTCATGAAATTGTCCCTGTGTCCCGGTGTTTCATTATACAGGCTCACCCTGATCGTGCCCATATCGGTCACGATATCGAAGACGGGGCCTGATGCCATGCTTTTGGTTTCCATGTCTTTCATTTCTGTTTCTGCGTCGTCCCTGCTCAATGACGAAGAGCAGGCTGCCGCAATGCTTAAAACTGTTATGAATAATACTGTCTTGAAAAATATTCTGTCCATATCTGTTGCGTAAAATTCCTGTTGCAGGAATATAGATGCAAAACAGATGAGAAAAGTTGCTGAAATTAATTAATTTTGCCGGATATGGCAAATCCTTTAAGACAACTTGCGGGCGAAACCGCCCTGTACGGGCTGAGTACTATCCTGGCCCGGGTCATAAATTTCCTGTTTGTTCCTTTCTATACCAGGCTTCTTACTACGGAAAGCTATGGCGTGGTTACGGAGTTCATGGCATATATCGCCGTTCTTCAGGTGGTGCTGGTGTTCGGGCTGGAGACCGGCTGCTTCAGATTTGCAAACAAGGAAGGGACCGATCCTGCCAAGGTGTATTCGGATGCGCTCGGGATAGTTGGCCTGGTCAGCCTCTTCTTTCTTGCCATTATGGTCGTCTTTGCAGGGGAAATATCCGACTGGCTCGGTTATCACGGCTACAGGAACTGTATCATGTATATCGGAGGCATTCTGGCCTGCGATTCCATAACGGCGATTCTTTTTGCGAAGTTGAGGCAGGAGCATAAGGCCTTGAAATTCGCCTTGCTGAAGACAGTGAAGATATTGACGGAGACAGGAGCTAATTTCGCCCTGTTCTTCGGATTTGCCGCAGCCTGCAGGAATATTGCCGCCGATGCCGGGAAGGCTGTATCGGATCTTGCGCCATCGGATTTCGCGATGCTGTTGTTCATATCGCCGGAACCGGATTTCAGTTATGTGATTTTCGCAATCTTCATAAGCTGCATCGTCTGTCTGCTGCTTTTCATTCCGGATCTCCTGAAATTCAGGTTCTCGTTTGACAGGAAACTTGCCGGGCAGATGCTCATGTATTCCCTTCCTCTGATGGTGGCTGCTCTGCCGGGGATCGTGAATGATTTTCTTGACAGGATATTGTTCAGGTTCCTGGATGCCGGTTCCGAGGTATGGCAGTCGAGTCTCGGTATCTTCCAGGCAGGAGTGAAGATTTCCGTAATCATGTCCCTTTTCGTGCAGATGTTCCGTTTCGCTGCAGAACCTTTCTTTTTCCAGCGGGCGGCGGACAGGAACTCCAGAACCCTGTATGCGGTGGTGATGGAATATTTTTCGGCCTTCTGCGGGCTTATATTCCTGGGGGTTATCCTGTACATCGATGTCATTTCGCTCATCCTCGGCCGGGATTTCAGGGAGGGCATCAGTGTCGTCCCTGTCATGCTGCTGTCGTATATCCTTCTGGGGATGCTGTTCAACGTCTCCATGTGGTACAAGCTTTCAGGCAAGACCGGAGCGGCGATTTACATTACACTGGCAGGGCTTGCGGTTACAGTTGCGGTGAATGTCATTTTCATGCCGAGGTTTTCATATTATGCAGCGGCATGGGGACATCTTGCCAGCTATGCAGTGATGTTTGTCATAAGCGTCCTTTTAGGAAACAGATATTATCCCATACCTTATAACTGGAAGCGCATTGCCTTCATCTTCGTGCTCATGGGGCTTGTATATGGAGGGGCAGCGGCAGTGGATCATTTCTTTTTTGAAGGAGCGGCTTTCTCAGGTTCCGCTCC
Source organism: uncultured Bacteroidales bacterium (assembly GCA_944326385.1). Classification (GTDB taxonomy): domain Bacteria; phylum Bacteroidota; class Bacteroidia; order Bacteroidales; family UBA932; genus Cryptobacteroides. Next base: position 19,153 of record CALVDT010000089.1, read on the forward strand.
GCTGATGATAGCAAAACTTGCCGTAAATACAGTGTTCATCCTGCTTTACACCGGTATTATTTACCTTACTGTCCACCGATGCCATCGGGCGTATCTGTCAGGAAAGCAGCAGGATGACGATCTGGGCGAGGATCACTCTGGCAAACATTGACATCGGATAAGCAGTGGCATAGCTGACTGCAGGTTCGTCGTTGTCCACGGTGGTGCTTGCGTAGTTCAGGGCCATGGGATTTGCCATGCTTCCGCAGAGCATTCCTACATCCTGTCCGTAGTCTGTCTTCAGGAATTTCATCGCTATGAGACCTACGGTCAATGTCGGCACTATCGTAAGGAAAAGCCCGATCCCGATCCATACAAGACCTTCGGCCCTGAATACCGTCTCGAAGAAATGCTCGCCTGCATCCAGTCCGAGGCCGGCAAGATAGATGGCGAGACCGAACTGACGCAGCATCAGGTTCGCGCTTTGTGTCGTGTAAGTGGTCAGGTGCACCCTTGACCCGAAAGCGCCCATCAGTATACCTATTATTATAGGGCCTCCGGCTATGCCGAGCTTGACAGGCATCTCCATTCCCGGCAGTCTGAACGGGATGCTGCCCAGGACCACTCCCAGAGCCAGACCAAGGAATATGGCTATGAGATTCGGCTCGTTCAGGCGTTTCTCCTCGTTTCCGAGGATTTTCCTTACATTGTCGATTGCGGCAGCTTCTCCTACAACGGTGAGTCTGTCGCCTATCTGGAGCCGCAGTCCCGGAGAGGCAAGCAGATCAATGCCGGCCCTGTTCACTCTTGTGATGTTTATCCCATAAAGATTCCTCAGCCTGAGAGAGCCGAGTTTCACACCGTTCAGATTCGGCTTGGTCACAAGTATCCTTCTGGAGACCAACATGCTGTCTATGGCGTTCCAGTCTATGTCCGCCTTGTTCCAGTCCTTGTTCTCCTTTTCCCCGAACAAAGCCCGGATCTTGTCCACATCCTGCTCTTTCGAGATGACCAGCAGGTGATCGTGCGGCTTTATTACGGTTTCTGATTCAGGTATGCTGACCTTGCCTTCCCTCCAGACTCTTGATATCACGAATTTCACCCTGGAAAGGGCCATGATCTCCTTTATCGTCTTTCCGAAAATTGCAGGATTGCTTATCTGATATTCGGTGATGAAAGGTTTTACCGGCTCGGGTCCGTTTTCCGTCCGGCTCGCGGTCTTCTTTCCAGCCTTTTTAAGGATTATTATGACGGCTATCATACCGATTACACCGATCGGATAGGTGACGGCACAGGCAAGCGACATGTCGGTCACTGTTCCTGAAGCATCGGGACTCACCTGCAGGGCAGCCTGCTGTGCGGCTCCGAGCATGGGCGTGTTGGTCACGGCTCCGGAGAACAGTCCCATCATTTCTGTGATGGGGATTCCGTATGTCAGGCTGATAAGTGTTGTCGCCAGAAAGCCTGCAGCCACGACTGCGAGTCCGAGCAGATTCAGTTTCACCCCGCCTTTCTTGAAGGACGAGAAGAAGCCGGGGCCGACCTGCAGCCCGAGGGTATATACGAAAATTATCAGGCCTGCATTCTGTGCAAAGGCAAGCATGTCCCTGTTTACACCGATGCCGATATGGCCGGCGAGTATCCCTGCGAAGAAGACAAAAGTCACCCCGAGCGATATTCCGTATACCTTCACTTTTCCGAGAGCCAGACCGGCTGCGGATACGATGGCAAGCACGAGCAGTGTCTGCACTGCTGATGGTTGAACAATCAGATTTTCCAGCCAGACCATGATTTTTGTGTCAATACAGGATGAAACCGAGGATTCCTCCTGCTATTATTGTTATGATAGGGTTCACTTTCCAGATCCATGATACGAGGAATGCCATGACGAACAGTATCCAGCTTTTCCAGTCAGGGAAGTTTTCCGGAGTTATCAGCAGCAGTGCTGAAGCCCCGATCAGTCCGACGACAGCCGGTTTCAGCCCGTCCATGATGCCCGTGAAGACAGTATTGTCGCTGAACCTGTAGAACATCTTGCATAATGCCAGAACGATGATGAACGACGGCAGGACCACTGCCAGACTTGTGGTCAGCGAGCAGAGCACGCATATCAGATGCGGAGCTCCGCTTTCTTCCAGTACTGTGTAGCCTATGTAGGTTGCGCTGTTTATCCCTATCGGACCGGGTGTCATCTGGGATATGGCCACTATGTCCGTGAATGTGTTCTCGTCTATCCAGCCGTGCACGGTGACTACCTGTGTCTGGATGAGGGAGAGCATGGCATATCCTCCTCCTATGGTAAAGAGGCCTATTATGAAGAAAGTTATGAAAAGCTCCACGAATATCATTTCAGTTTCTCCCTTCTTTTCCTGTCATTGAATTTCGCGATAGCGAAGGAAATGACGATAACCACGATCAGTATATATATAGGTGAAACTTTCAGCAGGCCGACAAGACACAATACCGCCGCCGAGATCAGGTACGACCACCAGTGCCTGTTCGACTTCCTGGCCATCTGCAGCATCGGGACAGCTATGAGGGCGACCACGACAGGCCTTATCCCTTTGAATACGCTTATCACAGTCGGATTGTCCTGATATCCTGTGAAAATCATGGCTATCAGCAGAATGATTACGATAGACGGGAGTACGCTTGCCAATGTAGCCACAATGCTGCCTTTTGTCTTTTTCAGTCTGTAACCCGTAAAAATCGCAATGTTGACCGCAAGCAGACCGGGTGCAGACTGCGACAGGGCTATTATATCCGGAAAATCCTCGTCTTTCAGCCAACCCCTTCTGACGATTTCGCTTTGTATAAGAGGTATCATCGCCATGCCTCCACCTATGGTAAAGGCACCGATTTTCGCGAAAACCAGGAATATTTGCCAGTACGATACCATCTGTCCATGATTGATGCCGGGACAAAAGTAAGAAAACTCGGACAGTTTTTAAAAAATATTGAAAAAAACTCTGAAAAAGTTTGGAGGATAGAAAAAAGTCAGTATCTTTGCAGCCCGTTTGAGAAATAACGGACGTTGTTTGACAATATTGAAAGACTAAGTACAAGCAAATTGTTAGTACCAACAATAAAAGAGCGTTAATTCCACAGGAATTAAAAGAGCAAGGGACAGACAGAGAGAAATAAGATATACAAAGAAGAGTTTGATCCTGGCTCAGGATGAACGCTAGCGGCAGGCTTAACACATGCAAGTCGAGGGGCAGCATGGGGAGCAGCAATGCTTTCTGATGGCGACC
>CALVDT010000090.1 GCA_944326385.1 uncultured Bacteroidales bacterium
CCCGTAACAATAAAATCTGCCCTGTCGAAATAAAATCATCCGGATACAATTCCCATAAATCGCTTGACAGATTCCATGAAAAATATTCAGGCAGGACAATGCAACGCTATCTTATATACACAAAAGACCTCAAAAAGGACAAGGACATCCTTTGCCTTCCGGCATATATGTCGGCCATGATTTAGAGTTTTGATTGCCATGACAACGAATAAACCGAACACTTTCTTGATCTTGTTTTTTGCGCTCACCTCGTTCACCATGCTGAGTCCGGTCCAAATCAGGGCCGAAGTTTCCTTAAAGGACACTCTGTATAGGAAGGGAAATGAATATTGCGTCTATATTGACAGGGACTGCAATTCCGCCAATGTCAAGAAATTTATTGACAGGATAAACATCGACAGATACGTATCAACTGATATCCAGAACCAAATCGGGAAAATGAGAGACAACGGGATACGGCTGTTCCATTTTGATCTCGGCTATCTTGAAGGCACTTACATCCGTTTGAGAACCATAGGAGGAGAAAAAGTGACCACCGGATATATGCCGCACATAACCTACATCTCCGATTCCTTGATAGTGTGGCACGAACTCGATTCATGGTCATACGCCATCCAAAATGTAGAATGTATTCAGTCGGGCACCACTGTTGTGGAAACCATATCTTATTCAGGCAAGCCTGTCGTTTTCACCATAACGGAAACCGACTTTGAAAAAAGGGTAATAGAAATCAGGACTGACGACGAAGGATATGTCCCAAAAGGGCTTTATGTACATTCGGCGACGGCCAACTGTTTCCCTCATATAGTATGGGAATGCGACGGCGAGCCTGACGGCATCAGACTGCCGTTTGAAGATTAAATGTCACACCAAGAGGGTGGGGCAAAAGGGTACTTTCTGCGTTATACTTGATTCAAAATCCTCATGTACGCCGTTTGCATTTGCCTTCGGCCTCTTGCATTGCTCTCGGCTTCTGCGTAATTTGGCTTTGCCACATATACTGTTGCGCCTCGGCAATGCAAAAGTCCTCGTCTGCATGCAAACATGTTTGCATTTGCCTTCGGCCTCTTGCATTGCTCTCGGCTTCTGCGTATATTTGTCGCTGAGCACCACATATAAATTTACGATAAAGAATATGCACAGATTTGTTTTTATTGCCGTTTCGGCATTCATTTGCATCACAGCCTGCAGTGAGAACGAGCCCAACAATCCAGGCTTCATCTCTTCAGGCGGAAGCTCTGAATCGAAATACGACTGGGCTGCAGCTGCAGACAGTGCCGTCAATGTCCTCGTCGACAGATTCATGGATAAGAGCACAGGGACTTTCTGGACCATCAGCGACAATGTCGATCCGAGCCTGAGCCAGTACAACTATTGGCCCCAGGCCCATGCCATGGACGTGATTGTAGACGCATACCTCCGAATCAAGGATGATCCTGACCAGCAGGACAGGGCAAGACAATACGAAAAGTATATGGCACTCTGGCATCAGAACAGGGCGCATAACTACAATGTCCCGGACTACTACAATGCCTACACCGACGACATGGAATGGATAGTACTTACCCTGATGAGGATGTACGAAGCCACCGGTGTCAAAGAATATCTGGAATACGCACAAGACACATACGACAAATGGATCATCACCAGATGGTCCGATGACGAGAACGGAGGAGGCATCAGATGGAGTCTGGATGCAGGCAACAGCAAAAACGCCTGTTCAAACAGCCCGGCTGCGATCTGCGCCATGCGGTTGTACGGATTCACCTCTGAACAGAAATACCTTGATGACGCAATCAGGATATACGACTGGGTCAGGGAGAAGCTGTATAATCCATCCACTGGCCTGATAGCTGACCACATGGCAGGAGGAAAAGTCAATGGAGGAGCACTGAGCTACAATCAGGGCACCTTCATGGGAGCCGCCCACCTGCTGTACTATGCCACAAAAGATTATACTTACATCACTGATGCCATGGCTGCTGCCAGACATCAGATGGACAGCCGCAGTCCTGAAGGCATCATGGATCCGGAGGCAGACAAAGCCAACTCGGACAATGCCCTTTTCAAAGGGATATTCATACGGTACGCCGTCCTGATGGTGAATGACACCGCTTTTGATTTCAGATTCAGGGAAGACCTGAAGAACTATATATCACGCAATGCCAGGACATGCTGGACTGACGGGATAGACAAGAGTGAAGGATCCGACATGTTCTTCAACTATGACTGGAAAAAGCCTTACACCGGTGAAAACGGCTATCTGAATCCGCAGGTCAGCGGGACGACTCTTATAGAAGCAATGACAAGACTCTAAGAAACCAATAACTAATAAACGACAGACATGACATCAAGAAGAATCTTATCTCTGACAGCTGCCGCAATCACTTGTGCAGCAGCTTTCCTGCAGAGCAGCAGCGCATCTGCAGCCGACATGCCGCGTCCGGAATATCCGAGACCGCAGTTCGAGAGGACTGAATGGGTAAACCTCAACGGACAATGGAGCTACACATTCGACTTCTCCCGCTCGGGAATGGACAGGGAACTGTTCAGAAGCACGGGGTTCGACGGACAGATTACAGTACCGTTCGCCCCTCAAAGCGAGCTTTCCGGAGTCGGCTACACGGACTTCATCCCTGAGATGTGGTATCAGCGGAACATAGACATCCCTGCAGACTGGGACGGCAAGAAGATTCTGCTGCATTTCGGTGCAGTCGACTATATAGCATCAGTATATATTGACGGGAAGATTGCCGGAAGACATTGGGGCGGCTCTTCATCCTTTGCCGTCGATATCACAAGACTCGTCACCGCAGGCAAGACACACAGCCTTGTAGTGAGAGTAGAGGATGACGAGAGATCAGGAGAATATGCAAAAGGCAAGCAATGCGGAAGATATGCCCAGTTCGGATGCGAATATACCCGTACCACAGGCATATGGCAGACCGTCTGGATGGAAGCTGTGCACAAGTACGGTCTGAAAGACGTCTATGTAATTCCGGATCTTGACCAGAACCGGTTTGTATTCAAGCCTGAATACCACGCTGTGCAGCAAGGACAGAAACTCCGCATCCGCATAATCGACAACGGAAAGACAGTAAGCGAGAAGACCATACCGGCCAATGCCCAGAGCCAGGCGGAACTCACAGTAAAGAAGGTGAAGACCTGGTCTCCGGAGTCTCCTTTCCTCTATGACATCGAATACGACGTCCTCTCCGCCAAGGGTGATGTCATCGACCATGTAAAGGCATATGCGGGTATGAGGAAGATACAGGTTATCGGAAACAGGATATACCTCAACGACGAGCCTGTATATCTCCGTTTTGTCCTCGACCAGGGATTTTATCCTGACGGCATCTGGACAGCACCTGACGACCAGGCCCTGAAACACGATATAGAGATCTCGATGGCAGCAGGATTCAACGGGGCAAGGCTGCACCAGAAGATATTCGAACCGAGATTCCACTACTGGGCAGACAAGCTCGGCTATCTCACATGGGGAGAATCGGCCAGCTGGGGTGCAAACATAAACCGGACAGGCAGCGCACGGAACTTCCTGACAGAGTGGGAAGAAGCCGTGACAAGAGACAGGAACCATCCTTCCATCATAATGTGGACTCCTTTCAACGAGACATGGGAACACCCTGACAACAGGGAAGCTGCACGTGAAGCCTGCCGTTTCGTGTCTGATGTATATGACCTTACTAAAGACCTGGACTACAGGCCTTGCCATGACGTGAGCGGGAATTATCATGTAAAGACCGATATCTTCTCCGTACACCAGTACGAACAGGACACTGTCAAGTTCAGGAAGTGGCTCGCACCGGTGGACGGAAAAGTAAGACAGCACGACCTCCAGAACCGTGAAGTGGAATATGACGGACAGCCATATCTTGTAGATGAATACGGCGGAATCAAATGGATTGTGGGACAGGAGTTCTCCGAAATATCATGGGGCTACGGGAATGCACCGAAGACTCTGGACGAACTTTATGCCAGGCTTGAAGGGCTGACTGACGCCATTTTGTCATTCGACCATATCTGCGGCTATTGCTACACGCAACTGACTGATGTCGAGCAGGAACAGAACGGTATCTACAACTATGACCGTACAGTGAAGTTCGACATGGACCGCATCAGGGCCATTTTCTCGAAAGTCCCTGAGGGATTCAAATAGGCAGCCGTTTTCACTCAACCCAACGACATATGAAACACAGTATACTGGCTTTTGCCATGCTGTTCGGGATACTGACAGCATGCACGACATCGCAAGACAACACATCCATGGAACAGAATGAAACTCTCGAGGTTCTGAAGACCCGCCGTGCCATACGCGCTTATCAGGATTCGATTCCCGACAGGGCTCTGCTTGACAAAGTCATCGAAGCCGGCACATATGCGCCTACGGGAAAAGGACTTCAGTCCCCTATCATCGTGGCCGTGACCGACAAGGAAACCCGCGACTATCTTTCCAGGCTTAACGCCCGGGTCATGGGAGCTCAGGACGATCCTTTCTACGGAGCTCCGGTGGTTCTGGTCGTACTGGCAGACAGAAACATCGGCACATACCTCTATGACGGTTCCCTGGTCATGGGCAACCTCATGAATGCCGCCCATGCCGTAGGGCTGGGAAGTTGCTGGATACACCGGGCAAAGGAAGTATTCGACAGTGAAGAAGGGAAAGCCCTGCTGAAGGAATGGGGCATAGAAGGCGACTATGAAGGCATAGGAAACTGCATCATAGGATATCCTGCCCGGGAGGCTCCGCAGCCGAAGCCCCGCAAGGCAGATTATGTATATTACATAGAATAAATCCTGCTACTTCTCGTCAGGGGCGTACAGATACTGCAGCAGCGGAGAAGGATATTCACAATAATCCTCCGGCGAGAAGAAACGGGCAAGTTCGGTTTCCGCATTCTCCAGCGAATCGGAGGTATGCACTATATTCTCCTGGGAACTCATTCCGTAATCACCACGGATAGTCCCGGGAGATGCTTTTCTTGAATTGGTTGCCCCGGCCATCTCACGTACGGTCCTGACTGCATCGAAGCCTTCCCAGCAGCACAGTATCACCGGAGCTGCCATCATCCCTGCCTTCAGCCACGGGAAAAACGGTCTGTCCTTCAAATGCGCATAATGCTCATCGAGAATCCCGGGCGTAAGCTGCCTCATCTTCATGGCGACAAGTTTCAGTCCCTTTTTCTCGAATCGGGAAATAACTTCACCAGCCAGGCCCCTCTGCAAGGCGCCTGGCTTTATAATGACTAATGTCCTTTCCATAATTAAAGATATTGGTTTCCTTGCAAATATAGCGATTAAGCGAGAACAAAGGCAAATCTTTTTGTCTTTGTCGAGCGGAAGCTATATGTGGCCGTCAGGCCAAATAAGCGATTAAGCGAGAACAAAGGCAAATCTTTTTGTCTTTGTCGAGCGGAAGCTATATGTGGCCGTCAGGCCAAATAAGCGATTAAGCGAGAACAAACATAAGGAAACTACACAGAAAACAAAAAGATCAGTCCCTGCGGGTCAAAGCGAAATAGAACGCCTCCATCTTCCCGCCCCGCAGCTCCTGGATATACCGTATCTCGCCAGGCTTCAGGAATTTCCTGTTCAGACGCGCAAACCGCCTGTCTATCCGCCTGCCTTCACGGCAAATCACTTTCATACTCTTGGCCAGACCAGGTCTGCAGGATGCGTCATATCCAGCGGATTCGTATTCGCTTTCGCACTGCTTGAATTTCAGATAGTTCAGTCTTATGTCAAGCATGAGGCGCAAATGCCTTATCTCATTTCTGTTTGCCGAAGGTCTCAAGGCATCCATTTCCTTTTTCATTTTCTCTGCCCTGGCGATTACCTCACCGACCGGGACACCCTTCGCATCCTTCCCTGTCCTGGCGGAGACTATTTCCTGCGGCATTGTGAAATAACTCCACAGCACTTCAGCGTCTTCTTCCGTGAAGCCGAATTTTCTGGCGGCATAATCTTTCACAAAGCCTTCCGGATCGAGTGGTTCATCATGCTTGAACGCCCAGGCTGTAGCCTCTATAAGGATATTGAACCCGGATTCAGGGTAGACTGATCTGGAAAGCTTGGATTTCCCGAATTCAGCCGCATACTCCGCACATTCCGGGCAGGAACCGAGCAGGAAGGTCTCGTCGCATCCTATATGGAAATATCTGGAAGGATGCAGGGCTGCGACCTCGCTGAATATCTCCGTAAATACCGGCACCGCTTCGTCTATCTTGAGCGGACACACCTGTGACATATCCTTCGGATCCTCCCTCAGGGCAGCATATCTGTCGTGACGGAGTATATATTGGGCATACCCCATGCAGTTCTGCAGAGGAATCACATCCAGTCCGAGATCCGTGCACCAGGACACGAATTCCCGTATCTCGTCCTCAGTGAAAGCATACCTGTTCTGAAGGGTAGCGTGCCTGTCGAACGGGAAAGTCGCTTCATATTCCATAAGCATGGTATTGAAGCCGAGTCCAGCAGCCTGAGAAGCAAGCTCCTTGAGTGAAGACAGTGTCCGGACTTCCGTCCTGAAATCCACATACATGGCCTTGACCCCGAAGCGGTCTTCAGTCCTGCCTGGCATACAAGCCAGGAGAAGCGTCAATATCAATACGGTTATGTGTTTCATTTTATCAATTTATTTACGGTTTGACAATTGCTGTTCATACAATGACTGCGGAGAGACATTCACCCCGTGCGACTCCCACACTCCTTCAGGCCTGCCCTGGAAATCCCCTTCATCCTTTGCCCCGATGCAGCCTATACAATAATTCTTTCCTGTAACCCAAGGACTTTGGCAAGTCAGTCCAGCCGCCGTACAGTTCCAGAACACATGCGTCACGCCTGCCCATCCATGGCCCGGTCCCATATTGCTCCTGTCCTGGACCCGGAGTCTGGAATCGGTCCTGACATTGTCATAAAGGATACCTGTACTCCATCTCTGGTGCGGCCCGCAGTCTCCCAGTCCACCCTGCTCCTCACACCTGAGGAACACATTCGGACCCCCGACTCTGGCGGAAGAGGAAAAGCCATGGCGCGAACCTATGGAAAGGCAATCCTTCACGAGACACTGCTGGCCGTCCGTAATATAGAAGCCATATTTGCGGCTGCCTGAAGTCTGGGCTTTCGGGTCTCTGCATACACAGTCTGACACGGTGATATTCTTGGCCCCGTACTTCATGTCGACACATCCGAAAGCGAAAAATGAACTTTCCACATCAGTCACCCAGCAGTGCTCGGCAGCATAAATCTCCACTGCCGTCCATGAATGATTCTCATCCTCATCCGAAGCGTATTCGGAAACCATGGACAGGTTCTCGATCCCGCTTTCGGAAATACGGTTCGGATAAGAATAGTCCTGCAGCCAGAAAGTCCCGTATCCGGCATCCAGCGGCATGACTACCGGATTGTCCAGATAAACATATCGCCCGTTGGAAGCCACCACTGTCCTTTCCCAGTATATGTCATACTGGGCTGCCGTCCACTGAGGCACGGCTATACCGTCGCTCCTCGGAGGTATCTGATCCATTTTCAGGGCAGATATCCATTCATCATCCGGCACCCATGAGATCACCACCTCATCCCCAGGGGCGAAAGGGCTTGCGGAAGCCAATTCCAGATAAAACTGTCCGGCAGGGACATAATCTCCGGATATCCGCACTTTCGTATTGCCGAGCTGCCTTGAAGCTCCGCCTCCGAGCCAGACAAGAGGCCTCTGCGATGTACCTGTCGCCTTCAGCACCGTTCCGGGACCGCTGCCTCTCAGCACTACACCGCTTCTGGTCATGTTTATGGTCCCGGATATGTTGTAGACACCCTCTCCGAGCAGCACGGCACTGTTCTCGGCCGCACCATCCAATGCCGTCTGGATCATGGCGGTAGCATCGGAGCCGTCAGAAGGAGGTGCAAGGGTCACCGCCGTCTCATAGACAGGAATCGGGCTGTCACCCCACCGGTATCCTACCCTGCTGAAATCCGGGATTGCGTCTCCGTCAGCGTCCGGAGCTGTATAAGGAATCTCTACAGTCTCCGCCCCTCCGTCACCGCCAGGAACAGTATCCGGGACAGTTTCGGGCAGGACCTCCGAACAGGCCGGAACCATCATTCCCAGACAAAGTATCGAATACAGCATTATGCGGTTCCTGTCCATCTTCATGATATCTGACCGGCGCCCGGTACATCTGTATACAATGTGGCAGCCTTATGAGTCCTCAGGATAGAGGCAGGGCATTCCCTGATGATCGGGCCGTTGTATATACGGCCTATGGCATCGGCTTTCAATGCTGTCGGAGCTACCACGAACAGCCTTTCAGCTTTCATCATCGTCGGGATAGTCAGGGTGATGGCATACTTCGGCACCTCTTCTATCGAGCTGAAACATCCGTCATTGACCTGCTGCATCCGGCACTTCTGGTCGAGATCCACGATTTTCACTGTCTGGGGATCATCGAAAAACGCCACATGAGGGTCATTGAAGGCGATGTGTCCGTTTTCTCCCACACCCATGAAGACTATGTCTATCCTCGTGGCCGACAGAAGCCTTGCATAGCTGCCGCACATCTGTTCAGGAGTCTTGTCCTTGTCGAAGATATAATGGACGGACCCGAACGGCACCAGATTGAATATATGCTCTGCAAGGTAATTCCCGAATCTCTGCGGAGCCTCCTGGCCCAGGCCGACATATTCATCCATGTGGAATGCATTCACCCTCTTCCAGTCTATATCCTTCTTGGAAAGGTGGAAAAGGAAATCATTCTGGGACGGAGCAGCAGCAAAGACTATGTTCACTTCGTCCTGCCTTGCAAGCAGGCTGTTTATGTATGCGGCAGCATCTGCCGCAGCAGTCTCCCCCATTTCGTCCCTGGTGTCGAACACCTCGATCTCAAGCAGATCTTTCTTGAAAGTTTTCATTGTATATCTGATTTAAGAATTAATATCCCATCACCGTGACACCTTCGAAATTCAGGAAAGCATGAGCCGACGGTATCTCCTTGAAATAATATGTCACTCTGATCATGAATACATCGGTATCCCCTGTATCCACATCGAATTCATAGCTGCCTGCATCAGTTCCGCTCTGCAAAGCCTGGAAGTCTTCCCCTGCGGCAGTCCATACAGTGCCGTCGAGAGAATAGTCCACTTTGCACCAGCCTTCATTCGGATTTCTTCTGGCGAGGTCTACGGTAAACGATGTGACAGTCTTTGTATCGGACAGAAGATTGCCGCTATAGACCTGAGGCTGCTGGTCCGTTTCCTTGTAGACCCTCGCCAGCACGTGCGATTTCTTGGATGCCCATACATACTGGGAGGTGACATCGGCATATCTCATGGTCCACTGCTTGCCGTCACAGGTATATGTAGCCGGTGTCTCTGTAAAATCATACGAAGTCAGAGCGTCTTCAGGCTTGTCCGTATTTTCGAAGGTGGTCGAGTACAGCACTTCCGGTGGAGACGGCATCCTTGCCTGACGCACGGTAAAGGTCATGCTGTTCCCGCCGGCAGCCGATACGGTAACGGTTTCAGACCTTGCCACATCATAACTGTCGTTCGGGCTTTCCGGAGTCACCGTTATCCCGGTCCCTGACACGGCAAATCCGAAATCAGAATCTGCAGCATCACTGGTGACAGACAATGTCACTCCATCGAGGTTCAGTCCGGACACGGTGACAGTCTTTGGCTCCAGTCCGTCGTACGCCCATGACAAGGCGTCCGGTGCGATGCTCAGAATCATCGGTTTGTTCATCCGGTTCTGCTTCAAGGCTACAGTCAGAGGCTCGCTTCCGGATACGGATATTGTCAGAACCTCTTCTATATCATTGGAAGCATCGGTATTGACTG
>CALVDT010000091.1 GCA_944326385.1 uncultured Bacteroidales bacterium
TCCTTGAAGTGGTTGGACTTCAAGGATTTGCTTTAATTTGCCAAATCTTTTGGCGGTGCGGACGGGACTCGAACCCGCGACCCCCGGCGTGACAGGCCGGTATTCTAACCAGCTGAACTACCGCACCAATTTATTGAAGAACTTTTACGCTTTCAAGGGCGTTTCCCCTGATTGCGGATGCAAAGATAGATAAAATTTCTGACCCTCCAAATTTTTTTTGAAGAATCAAATGGAAATTGTTGCGGCCACTGCCACTTTTGCTTCGATATCGGTACTGGTTCAAGGTTTCCGGGGAAAATCAAACGGCAATAATTGAAGATATAAAAAAAGCGGGTGAATTCTAGAATTCACCCGCCAACTCGGATTTACGTAGGGTTATTCGATGTCGATAACTCTCTTGTTGTCCTCAGGTTTTGTTTTCTCGACCTTAGGGATTATGACATTCAGCACACCGTTCTCGACTTTCGCGCTGATCTTGTCTCTTTCGACATCGTCAGGCAGAACCATTGTCTGCTGGAATTTGCTGTATGAGAACTCCCGGCGCAGGTAATGCCCGTTCTTTTTCTCTTCTTTCTCATCGGTCTTCTTTTCCATTTCTATGGCAAGATTACCGTTTTCGTCGATATGGACCTTGAAGTCTTCCTTCTTCATTCCAGGTGCAGCGACCTCGATTTCATAGTTGTGCTCATTTTCTAAAACATTGATGGCCGGAGCCGTAGCATTGGTTCTGATCATCCAGTCGTTGTCAAAGAAATCATTGAAAATGTCAGGCAACCAAGTCTGATTCTTTCTTGCAGGTAACATAATCATTATCTCCTATAATTTTAAATTGTTCTAAATATAAATCCTTGGGCGTTAGCCCTTTGTACTATTTCAAGTACGCTTGGGAAAACTGCAATCGCCGTGCCGTTCCCGAAAATGACGCAAAAACCGCCCGGAACGGAAAATATGTCATTCAAGAGTGTCAAATTGTCTGCTCTGATGTGCCAGAATGTCTGAAAAACATTATATTTGAAGTCGAATTCAAGAGAGACTATGAGTGAAGAAGGAAACATATTGATCCGCGGTGCCAAGGTAAATAACCTTAAGAATGTCACGGTGGAGATTCCCCGAGGGAAATTCATCGTGATTACGGGCATTTCAGGGTCAGGGAAGTCGTCGTTGGCCTTTGATACCTTGTTTGCAGAAGGACAGAGGCGTTTTGCCGAGAGCCTTTCATCATATGCGAGACAGTTTCTCGGGAGGATGGTAAAGCCAGATGTGGAACAGATTGAAGGTATTCCGCCCGCCATTGCCATTGAACAGAAAGTCAATACCAGGAATCCTCGGTCGACGGTGGCTACCAGTACGGAAATATACGACTATCTGAGGATAATATTTGCCAGAATAGGCCGTACATACTCACCCGTATCCGGACAAGAGGTAAAATGCCACACGGCAAACGATGTCATGGAATATATATTCTCCGCTGACGCCCGGACTGTGTATATCCTTGCTGATCTGGACTGGAACAGCAGGCAGGACAAGGTGGAGCTTATGCTGTCATTGAAGGAAGAAGGATATTCCAGGTTCTATGCAGATGGCGGTGTGGTCCGTATAGAGGAAATCATGCAGAGAGCGGGAAGCGGTGAATATCCGGAAAACCTCTATCTGCTTGTGGACAGGCTGAAGCTTCCATCCGTGGATATGCCTGTCACTGACACCGATAAGGAGGATATGGATGCAAGGCTGCATTCTTCCATAAGGACGGCTTTCGACAAAGGAGGCGGCACCTTGTACATAAAGGCGGATGAAGCACCGCTCAGACAATTCACCAGCCGGTTCGAGGCCGACGGGATCACGTTCCAGGAGCCGGATGAATATATGTTCAGCTTCAACAGTCCGCTTGGGGCATGTCCTGATTGCGGAGGTCTTGGGCAGATAATAGGTATCAGTGAAGATCTTGTGATTCCGGATAAAAGCAAAAGCATATATGACGGGGCCATAGCTTGCTGGAGAGGGGAGAAGATGAGCTGGTTCAAGGATCAGATGGTGAAGAATGCCTACAAATACGGCCTTTCAGTCTTCGAGCCGTACTGCAACCTGCAGGCAAAGGAGAAGGACCTCGTATGGAACGGATATGCGGCGGCTACGGAGGAAGAATCGATAATCGGGCTCAACGGGTTTTTCCGCTGGGTCGAATCGAACAAATACAAGATACAGTATAAGTACATGCTGAGCCGTTATTCAGGGCGTACAGTCTGCAGGACATGCGGAGGCAGCCGGCTCAGGAAGGATGCACTGTACGTCAAGGTAGGAGGAAAGAACATCCACGAGCTGCTTTGCATGAACGTGGACCAGCTTTTTGATTTCCTTGCAAATCTCAGTCTTACCGATTATGAAAAGAGCATAGTGTCAAAGGCGGTAGATGAAATCCTGACCAGACTTCAATATATCAAGGATGTCGGTCTGTCATATCTGACTTTGGACAGGACATCCAACACTCTTTCTGGCGGAGAGAGCCAGAGAATCAATCTGGTGACTGCTCTGGGCAGCTCTCTTGTGGGGTCACTTTATATTCTGGATGAGCCGAGCATAGGTCTGCATCCGCGAGATACGGACAGACTTATATCTGTCTTGAAGAAGCTGCGTGACATCGGGAATACCGTAGTCGTGGTGGAGCATGACGAAGAGATAATGCGTGCAGCCGATATGCTTATAGACATCGGCCCGCGAGCCGGTATAGACGGTGGCGAGATAGTCTTCCAGGGAACGCCTGGCCAGCAGATCAGAGGGGAAGACATGGACAAATCCCTGACTTTGCAGTATCTGTCCGGACGGAGGCCACGCTATGTCAGGGAAAAACGCAAGCCTGTGTATTCCATACTGCTTGAAGGCGCGATGGAGCATAATCTCAAGAACATAGATGTCCGGTTTCCTTTAGGTGTCCTGACTGTAGTGACAGGGGTCAGCGGCAGCGGAAAATCATCCCTGGTAGGGGACATCCTGTATCCGGCATTGTTCAGGCACATAAATCTTACCGGCTCGGCTCCAGGAACATTCAGACGGCTTTCCGGCAATCTGGACAGGATAACACAAGTGGAATATGTAGACCAGAATCCGATAGGAAAGAGTTCCAGGTCCAATGCCGTCACTTATCTGAAAATATACGACGATATAAGGAAACTCCTTGCGGAACAGCCATATGCCAAGGTAAACGGCTACACTCCGTCCCATTTCTCGTTCAATATGGACGGAGGCAGATGCCCTGAATGCCAGGGAGAAGGTTTCGTGAAGATCGAGATGCAGTTCATGGCTGATGTGACCATGGTATGCGAAGCCTGCGGAGGCAAACGCTTCAAGCCCGATATCCTTGAAGTCAGATACAAGGGCAGGAACATAGACGACATCCTCAACATGAGTGTAGCAGAGGCGGTCGAGTTCTTTTCCTCGCAGCCTGAGCCATCGGTGAAGAAGATTGCCGAGCGGCTGCAGCCTCTTGTGGATGTCGGCCTTTCGTACATCAAACTGGGACAGAGCAGCAGTACTCTGAGCGGTGGCGAAAGCCAGAGGATCAAGCTCGCCTATTTCCTGTCCATGAATGAAACCCAGACGAAATCCAGGGAACAGCATATCCTTTTCATATTCGATGAACCTACTACAGGTCTTCATTTCTACGATGTGGAGAAACTGCTGAAGTCCTTTGATGCCTTGCTGTCCAAAGGCCATTCGATAATAGTCGTGGAACACAATCCTGATGTGATCAGGTCAGCCGACTGGGTTATTGACCTTGGTCCGGAGGCAGGTGATGCCGGAGGCGAAGTGGTCTTTGAAGGAACTCCAGAGAGACTGGTTGCCGAAGGCGGGACTTATACTGCGCAATACCTAAATTAATATACCATGTACACTCTTTTGACTTGCTTTGTCTCCTTGGCTCTTTCAATCATAGCCATGTGGAACAGGAAAATAAGGCTTTTCGTCGATGGCAGGAAAAATGTCCTTGGCAGGATAAAGGAAGCGGTAAGCGGATATGATGACATAATATGGTTCCATACTGCATCCATGGGGGAATTCGAGGAAGCGCGTCCTGTCATAGAGGCCGTAAGGAAACGCTGTCCCGACAGGAAAATCCTCCTGACATTCTTCTCTCCTTCAGGATACGAGGCCAGAAAGGACTGGAAGATTGCCGACTGGGTCTTTTATCTTCCTCTTGACACATATTTCAATGCCCGGAGGTTCGTCAGGACAGTACGGCCTGCTAAGGCTGTTTTCACGATAGGGGAGTTCTGGTTCAATTATCTCGGCCAGTTGAAAAAGGCCGGTGTCGATACGTATATCATGTCAGTGTACGTGTCGAAGGATTCTCCTTATACCAAGTGGTATGGAGGGATTTACCGCAGGCTTTTGAAGTCTGTATACAAATGCATCATGGTCAAGAATGAGGAGACGCGCGATGTCCTGGAACGTATAGGCTGCAGGAATGTCTCGGTCACAGGTGATGCGAGGTTCGACCGTGTTGCCGCAGTGGCGTCCGAGGAATGGAAGGACGATATCGTGGAAGCATGGTCTTGCGGACGGAAAGCGGCCATCGCAGGAAGTACATGTGAAAATGATGATGATCTCTTCCTGTCGCTTGCAAGGGATTATCCGGACGATAAGTTCATGTTCGTGCCGCATGACCTTGATGAGGCTCCGATAAGGCATATACTTGATTCCGCGCCGAACGGGGCCGTCCTTTATTCGGATATGGAATATGTCTTCGCATCCAGGATCCCTGAAAATGTAGGCAAGGGGGTTTCCGGGGCCTTGCAGTCGGCTCAGATACTCGTCATAGACAAGATCGGGATGCTGTCCAGGCTTTACCGTTACGGATGGTGTGCATTGATAGGCGGCGGATTCATAAACATTCCTCACAGTGTGATAGAAGCCGTGATATACGGAATGCCGGTATGCATGGGACCTCAATACCATAAGAACAGCCAGTTCGTCGACCTCATGGGCTGCGGTGCCGCCACTCCGGTATCGGATACGGAAGATATCCGCAAATGGTATTCATCCTTCCGCGACAATCCTGAACTTCTGGCGAAGACGGTCGAATATGAAGCAGACTATTGTTCCCGGAACACAGGAGCTACGGAGCGTATAATGGGTATCATCTTCGGATGACCCGGCGGATTCCGTCCATTATCAGTCAACGACGAGGACAATCAGTTCTGTCTGGTTTACGGGGTAGCCGGTCTCCATATACAGGAGTCCGCTACCTCGGTTCTTTGTATACAGAGTGACGCTTCTCCCGTCTTCGCTTATGCTGTAATCATAAATTCCCCGGCTCTTGTCATACTCCAGCTCCTCAATACCTATCTCGAAAGGAGAATCTTCAGGATAGAATGCGCATGAGATTGATACCGTATCTCCTTTCTTGCACCTGATGAAATTACCGGGGAATATCTTCATATAATATGGTGAGGTCCTGACTGTCACGGTGCATTCAGCCGAGACTCCGCTGCCGTCTGCCAGATGGCAGAACACTGTACATTTTCCTTCTCCACGGGCAGTCACTGTTCCGTCTCCGTCTACGGTGGCCACACTCTTGTCGTCGCTGTCCCAATACAGTTTCGCTTCTTCCATGTTTCCGGGAGTGATATATGGTTTTATTACGGTCTTCTCTCCGATGTACGAAAATGTCAGGGCTGAATACGACAATTCAAGTTCACGCGGGTTGTTTCCGATACCTGATTTGTCGATCCTCCAGTCGAGCCCGTCCAGACCGGATCCCTTTGGCCTGATGCATATCCTGTATTCACAGTTTCTGACGATGTCGAAATTGCCGGGATTCTCTCCAGGATAGAATCTGTATATCAGATGTTCACCGGGTATGGAATAGTGCGATGCCGACAGATATTCCGACCTGATCTCGATATACGAACACAGAGCCTGTCGGTTGTCATCCTCCGGAAGCACTTTCAAAGCCTCGTCGTCATTTCCTGCCAGAAGATCACCCTGCATGTTTTCCAGCATATACAGACAGATTTCCCCGCTTCTGCCATCAGCGGAAACCGTATTCAGGATATCTGTCTCATAGTCCTTTCTGATGAAGCCTGAAGGGAAAAAGTCGAAAGGGTCGCTGATGTGGTTTCTGCTGAAGGGAGTTACAGAGCGCGGACACCCTTCGACTTTAACGCTTCTGATATTGAATTCCACGTCTTCATCAAGACCGGAGCGGTCGACGCTCAAGCTTATTTTAGCCATCAGTCTCTCCATCGGTACGATGACGCGGTCCGACTCCAGAAGGATGTTCTCGATTTTCCCGCTCATAGGCATCCCTATGGAGTAGTCATCGGGATATGCAAGGTAATATTCAAGCATTTCAAGGTCATTTATGCAGCCTGCATCTATCCTGTACCCGAAATTGGCGCAGGCATAGATGGAATACCTTGCATTTGAAACCAGATCTATGGTCCAGGAATATCCGTCCTGGCCTGTCGCAGAAGCACCGGTAAGATATGCCTTGGCCTCGAGCAGGCCATGTCCGTTGAAAACGAACACGTTCAAGTCCGTGATGATCTCTTCGTCCGGATCCAGGGCACGTGTCACAGGATTGATCTGCCTGAATTGTATCGTGGTCTTCCGGACAGGCTTTTCCGGCAGGAATGCTTCGTCCGTTTCCGAGCAGGAGGACAGGAAGATGGCTGAAATAATGGCGCAAGCTGCTGCCAGCCTTGATATGATCGGCATTATGGTATCTTTAATATGTGTTTTCCGGTACATTGTGATAAGATCAGAATTCAATGACTGTTTCAGCAAGCCCGTTCCACGGTTCGACAGCTGCATTTATGACCACTGTCTCAGGGCTTACGGGATACAAGGGGTCAAGGCTTCCGGTTTTCCTTATGGTTATGTCGAATAAATACCGGCAATTCCGCCCGATGCCTGTATTTCCTGACACAGGACCGAATTCCCCTTTGTTTATGTTCAAGGGATAGTAATATCTCTTTCCTTCGATTTCACCCGAGATCACCAGCCGCGTGAACGGGGTCCCGGCAGTCTCGTCGGTGCAGCTGTTGGGGTAACAGTACAGCCTTATGTCCGGATAGAGTGTCTGACTTCCTATGTCGGTATCAAATCCGGCATAGACTGTCTCCGGATGTTCCATGCTGTACAGGGCTTCGTCCGGAAGACCGTCTGTATTCATCGGTGCAGCCGGTGCCAGATCACCGGAAGGGACTATTCTGGCGAGTGTATTCACGTTTGCAAGATATATGTCTGCCTTCTTCAGAACCGCACCGCTGTATGGCCTGCCCGTGAAATCACATCTGATGGATCTGATGCATATTTCGGACATGAGCGGCTCCACTTCAAGTTCGTGGATATCGTTTTCTCCGGCCGTGACATGCATTATACCGCACATGACGGGAGCGGATATGTCTTCAAGTCTCAGGTCTGCATACATGTCCGAGATGGTCTCGAACGATGAAATGCTGTTCCATTCATATTCCCGCACCTGAGGGTTGGATATGGCCACGACAATCTTGTCTCCAGGCCTGGATGCCGCAGCGATGGTATTCCCGATGCCGGCGGCAAGTCTCTGGTATGAGTCGAGACGTTTCATGCCGTCATCGTTGAATATGAATACATCCACTGTATTCATTCCGTATCCGTCCTTTAATCCGGATTTTACCAGTATGGAGGCGGAACCGTCTTCCTGACGGGCGGTGGTGCGGATGTCGGGAGTCATGTTTCCCTGGCAGCCGTATATAAGAATAAAGGCCGGAAGAAATAAAAGCAAGGCGAATGCCGAATGGCAAATAGGTGAAGATGTATGAAGAATCCGGCCTTTAGGGCAATCCATATTTTCAGCAGATACGTACATGGCGTGTTTTTTTGTCTGCTGCAAAACTATTCCAAGATCCGGATATGCTATGCAAGAAAAAGAAAATCATCACCTTTTTTTCTTTTTTTAGCAGAAATTTCTTTTTTTGACAGTTTTCAAATCCTCCTTTTGGCTTTTATGAAAAATTATGTTTACATTTGGTTATTCCATAAAGCAGAATTATGACCATTTTACGACGATTCAGAAGGATTTTTTCACCGCGGACTCATTTCCAGCCGATTTTTTCCCAGCAGGCAGCCTATATCAGACAGGCATCCGGAGCTCTTCTGTCCATGATGAAGACTGATGACATTTCCGAGCGCAAACGGCTGGAAAAGGAAGTCAAGATGTGTGAAATCCAGGGAGATGCCATGCTTACCGAATTCTATGAACAGCTTAATGACAAGTATTTTTCGGTTTTCCACCGCTCGGATCTCCAGACAGTCGCCATGAATATCGATGATATTCTCGACAATATCAATGATTCGGCCAAATCAATTCTCAGGTACATGCCGCAGAAGATGGATATCCAGTTGGTCGAGCTTGCAGAATATATATGCGCTGAAGCGGATGCCTTGACATTGATTGTCTCCGGGATGGACGAAATGAAGAAAAAGTTCTCGGAAATGACTATACAGTGCGACCGTATTACAGAACTGGAACATGCCGCTGACGAGACGTATGAAGATTATATCGGATATATATTCCAGAACGAAAAGGATGCGATAGAGCTTATGAAGCACAAGAATATCGCGGAAATGCTCGAGGCTACCACAGATACGGCCAAGACATTTTCCGATCATATCAGGAAACTCCTGCTGAGGTATGTAGTCGAAAAGTAGGCAGGAAAACACTTTTTCTTTACAGCCAGTAAAAAAAGCCCCTGAAACCAGGGGCTTTCTTATTGACTGCCTTTTCCTGACTTTGTCTTCAGTCCGGAATCAGGCGCCGAAGTTATCGTAGAGGATATTCTCCGGAGGAACTCCAAGGCTGTCGAGCAGGTTTACAACCGATGATGACATCATAGGAGGTCCGCACATCAGGTAAAGTGCATCTTCCGGAGCTTCATGATTCTTCAGATAAGTCTCGTAGAGGACCGTATGGACGAATCCGGCTGTGTAAGCCACGCCTGCCGCATCTGCTGCAGGATCCGGTCTGTCGAGAGCAAGATGGAACTTGAAGTTAGGGAATTCTTTCTCGAGAGCATGGTAATCATCGAGATAGAATGCTTCCTTCAGACTTCTCGCACCATAGAAGAAGTTCACCTTCCTGGTGGTCTTCTCTGTCTTGAACAGATGCATGATATGGCTTCTCATCGGTGCCATGCCTGCTCCACCTCCGATGAAAATGAGCTCCTGGTCATCAGGGAGATTGTCCGGCAGGAAGAATTCACCGTACGGGCCGGAGATAGTCACCTTGTCACCCGGCTTCAGAGAGAAGATGTATGAAGAACATACACCAGGGTTTACCGGTACGAATTTCTTCGTGGCGCGGTCCATCGGCGGAGTGGCGATCCTGACGTTGAGTTTGATTATATCTCCTTCTGCAGGATAGCAGGCCATCGAGTAGGCTCTGATGGTAGGGACGGTATTCACCATCTTCAGATCGAATACGCCCATCTTCTCCCAGTCCTCGCGGTACTGTTCATCTACATCGATATTCCTGTAATCCACTGTTACCGCAGGAACATCCACCTGTATGTATCCGCCTGGACGGAAATGCAGATGTTCCCCCTCAGGAAGCTTCACCACGAATTCCTTGATGAATGTGGATACGTTATGGTTCGATACCACTTCACATTCCCACTTCTTGACGCTGAGTGCAGATTCTGAAATCTGTATCTTCATGTCCTCCTTTACCTTCACCTGGCATCCGAGTCTCCAGTGGTTGTTTATCTGTTTGCGGTTGAAGAAACCTGTCTCGGTAGGCAGGATTGTCCCGCCTCCGGAAATCACCTGGCACTTGCACTGTCCGCAGCTTCCTTTGCCGCCGCATGCGGATGAAAGGAAGATCTTCTGCTCTGCGAGAGTGTTGAGCAGGGATGAGCCTGGGGTGACCTCTATCACCTTCTTGCCGTCATTGATATCTATCTTGACTTTTCCTGCAGGCGTGAGCTTGATTTTCACGAACAGGAGCACTGCCACAAGCAAAACGGTAATTACGACTATGGTAATTACGGCTGATATGATCGTAGTAAACATCGTTCTCCTCCTGCTTTAAAGTTGAATACCCATGAATGTCATGAAAGATATGGCCATAAGCCCCACGGTAATGAAGGTTATTCCGAGCCCCTTCAGCGCATCCGGGACATTGGAGTACTCCATCTTCTCCCTGATGGCAGCCAGTGTGACTATGGCCAGGAACCAGCCGATACCGGATCCCAATGCGTAGACCGTAGCCTCGCCTACATTGACGAAGTCTCTCTCCTGCATGAAAAGAGAACCTCCGAGGATTGCGCAGTTCACTGCTATGAGAGGGAGGAAGATCCCGAGCTGGGAATACAGGGTAGGGGCGAATTTCTCCACCACCATTTCCACTATCTGTGTTATGGCTGCCACTACTGCGATGAATATGATGAAGCTGAGGAAGCTCAGATCCACATCTGGAAGTCCTGCCCATGCAAGTGCGCCAGCCTTGAGGACATACTCATTCAGCAGATAGTTTATAGGAAGTGTCACAAGAAGAACGAAGATCACTGCAATACCCAAACCGGTAGCCGTCTTCACATTTTTAGATACCGCCAGATACGAGCACATGCCCAGAAAGTAGGCGAATATCATGTTATCAATAAAGATTGACTTTACGAACAAGCTTATATATTCCATTTCGATTTGAGTTTATGTTATTTTTCCTGCAGATCTTTCTGGAAGCTTCTCTGTATCCACACGATAAGACCAAGGAGAATAAGAGCCATAGGAGGCAGGATCACGAGTCCGTTGTCCATATATCCTGCGTCGTAGAACGACTGCGGGATTATCCTGAACCCGAACAGTGTCCCGGATCCGAGAAGCTCACGGAAGAAAGCCACTACGACGAGTATCAGACCGTAGCCGGCTCCGTTTGCCAGACCGTCCAGAAGGGAAGGTATCGGCTTGTTGCCAAGGGCATATGCCTCTATACGTCCCATCACGATGCAGTTTGTTATTATAAGCCCGACATATACCGAGAGCTGTTTGCTGATGCTGTAAGAATATGCTTTCAATATCTGGTCGACAAGTATCACCATCAGCGCGACAACCACAAGCTGGACGATGATTCGGATCCTGTTCGGGATGGTGTTTCTCAATAATGAAACCACGAAGCTGGAAAGCCCTGTGACTATTATGACTGACAAAGCCATGACGCATGCCCCCTTCATCTGTACGGTGACGGCCAGAGATGAGCAGATTCCAAGCACCAGGACAGTGACAGGATTGCCTTTGAAGATAGGCTTCAACAATACTTCTTTGAAATTTATATCACTCATGATGAATTTCCTCCGTTATTTTACAGTTTCATCGCCCTCAGCAGCGGCCTGATTCCCGGTACATGCATTGTCCTGGACCGGAGTGTCAGAGACTTCGGAAACCGGAGCAGCGGCTTTAGCCAGATAAGGCTGGTAATATTTAGCCCAGAGATTGATGCTCTTTCCGAGGGCCTGTGAAGTAATGGTGGCTCCGCTGATGGCATCCACACAGTCCGGTATGCCGTCATGTTTTCCCTTTTCCACTGCAAAGACAGTTTCCCCTTCACCTAAGGATTTGCCTATGAACGAATTGTAGAATGGAGCTTCAGCTATCTTGGCACCAAGACCCGGAGTCTCTCCCTTGTGGTCGAATATGGCTCCTTCTATAGTCCTGCCATCGTCATCGAGTGCGATATAGCCCCATATCGGTCCCCAGAGACCTGCACCGTAGCACGGGATGACAGTGATTGTCTTGCCGTTGATGTTGAATATGAAAACCGGAAGCCTGAGGGATTCCAGCAGAGAAGTCTTTCCCGCCTCGTCCTTGGCATCGGCTATCTTCTTCAGAATATCGTTCTGCTTCTTCAGGTCAGCGGTGGAAGGGACCTTGATTTTCCTCGGATCATCCTTTCCCAGTTCCAGGTGGCCTTTCACTTCCCCGTTTCCATCCACCTCAAAAGCATCGATAATGTGTTCAGTGTACATTTCAAGTACATCGGTATTCTCGTCGATGGAGACATTTTCATCCGCCTGTGCAGCCGCTGTCAGCACTTTCGTTATGGTCTCTATCTTGATATTCTCGTTCTGCTTGTCCTGCAGGCCCATGGCCACGAAAGCCAGGATAGCTGCGACCAGAACCACGAGTACAACCGAGTATATTACAGTATATGTGTTTCCGTTCGTATTCATACCTGATATAATATTAAGCGGTTTTGATTTTTCTGGTCCTTCTGCTGATGGCACCGTTTATCACATAGTGGTCGATGAGCGGTGCGAATGTGTTCATGAGCAGGATAGCGAGCATCATGCCCTCCGGATAGCCCGGGTTGAACAGCCTTACTGTGACGGCAAGGGCGCCGACCAGGAAGCCGTATATCCATTTGCCGGTTTCAGTCTGGGCCGATGTCACAGGATCGGTAGCCATGAAGACTGTACCGAAAAGGAATCCGCCCATTGCAAGCTGCCAGTAGCCCGGAAGATCGGTCGCCCCGACTGCAAAACCGAGATAGCCCATGGCAAGACCGCCTATGACGGATGAAAGCATTATCTTCCAGCTTGCCACTCCTGTCCATATAAGGACAATGGCACCGATAAGGATCGCGATGACTGATGTTTCACCCACACAGCCGGGGATGATGCCGGCTACAAGATCCCAGAGAGAGGTGCCTGCAGTCTGCAGTCCGTCTACCGACGGATGAGCCAGAGGTGTCGCTCCTGAAAATCCGTCCACAAGTCCGTTTCCGCAGGCGAATGCCTTGCCTTCGGCAAGGTATCTTGTCATGCCCGGTGTCCAGATCGTGTCACCTGACATCGTGCTCGGGTAGGAGAAGAACAGGAAGGCTCGTGCGAGGAGTGCCGGATTCCATATGTTCATACCCGTGCCGCCGAAGACCTCCTTGCCGAGAATCACTGCGAATGCCACCGCAAGGGCTAGCATCCAGAGGGGCACGTCTGCCGGGACAATCAGAGGAATGATCATACCGGTCACAAGGTAACCCTCGTTCACTTCGTGTCCGCGTATCTGGGCCGAAATGAATTCTATGGCAAGACCTACGATATATGACACAAGATAAAGCGGAATGACCTTTACAAGACCATAGCCTACTATGTTCCAGAAGCCCCATTCTTCAAGACCGAAAGCCAGCTTGTGCTGGAATCCGGTGTTCCAGATTCCGAACAGCATGGCAGGCACGAGAGCCAGGACCATGATGATCATGATTCTTTTCAAGTCTACGCAGTCCCTTATGTGCGCCCCCTTTCTGGTGACAGTGTCAGGAACATACAGGAATGACTCAAAAGCATCGAAAGTAGAATGCAGAAAACCGAATCTGCCGCCTTTTTCAAAGGCAGGTTTTATTTTATCGATAAATTTTCTCATAACTAGCTGATTTTAAGCCATTTCTTTCAACATCAGATTGATCCCGTCCGAAAGAATCGACTGGATTTCTATTTTGGAAGGGCAGACATATTCACATAAGGCCAGATCCTCTTCGATGACCTCGTATATGCCGAACTGCTCCATCTTGTCGATGTTGCCTGCCATGCAGGCCTTGATGAGGTAGACAGGGAAAATGTCCATAGGCAGAACCTTGGAATATACGTCCGACATGACGAAGGCGCGCGGACCGCCATGGAGGTTCGTGTCCAGACTGTATTTCTTTTTCGGTGTCAGCCATGAGAAATAGGTGTGGGAAGCACTGAACTGGCTTGACCTGAAAGGTTTTGCCCATCCGAAGAGTTCATGCTCGTTCCCTTCCTTGACAAGGGTTATCTGGTTGTCGAAGAATCCGAGGAAACCGTCGCTTCCGACATTTGTCCCGGTGAGGACATCTCCGCTGATGAAGCGTATTCCGGTATCCGTATTGCAGAATTCCCGGATATCGTTCATGGACATGCCTGCGATTCCCTTTACGTATGACGGCTCCTTCGCTTCAGGACCTGTCACGGCGACAAGTCTGGTCATGTCGTATCTGCCGGTATTGAAAAGCTTGCCGATGGCAGCAGTCATCGTGAGGGATACAGTCCAGACCACATCTCCTTTGACGATAGGTGATATATGGCTTATCTGCACTCCGACGTTCCCGGCCGGATGTTTTCCTCCGAATATATGGGGTACTATGTTCTCGAGTTTGTGGAATGGAGAGCTGGAATAGGTCTCGCGATGGAAAGATACGTGGACGCCCCCTTTGGTGAGTCTGTTCAGGACATTGATGCCTGTCTGTATGTTCTCGAACTCGTCCTTGAGCGTGAATTCAAGGTCGGCGGCCAGAGGAGCCGTGCTGAATGCCGAAATGAAGATGGCTTTAGGCTTGTCGGCAGGTTTCGCGATGATTCCGTAAGGTCTCTGCACCAGGGCAGGCCAGAGTCCGCTTTTCAGGAGCTTCTCCTTGATGCCGGCTTCGTCAAGCGCATTGGGTTTTGCAGCTCCGAAATCCACGGATTTCTGTTCTTTGTCCGCCTTGATGCGGATTTCAAGCAACTTCCTTTTCTCTCCGCGGACGATCTCCGAGACAGTTCCGCTTACAGGGGAAGTGAAAAGAATCTCAGGGGTTACCTTGTCGGCAAATACAGGTGATCCTGCAAGCAGCGTATCTCCCTCCCGGACGAGAAGCCTTGGTATGAGACCTCTGAAATCGACAGGTTTTACGGCTATGGTATCAGGGGTGATCACCTTCTTTGCTTTCGGGACTGCAGACCCGGCTATCGGGATGTCCAGTCCTTGTTTCAATTCGATGATGTTTGACATTATATAAACCGTTTTTGCGTATTTTCATTTGACCGCCGCGAAGATACTTAAATTTTTCGTAATTTCGCGCCATTATGAAAAACAAAATGAGTGCTATTTTTCAAGGGCTTAATCAGGAGCAGAAAGATGCCGTCAGCTGTACCGGAGGACCGGTGCTTATAGTGGCGGGAGCGGGGTCGGGCAAGACCAGGGTTTTGACAAGCAGGATAGCATATATCCTTGAGAGCGGATGCCCTCCGGAGCATGTACTCGCTTTGACATTTACCAAGAAGGCAGCCACGGAAATGAAGGAAAGGATTGCGCTTATGGTAGGGGAGAAGGCGGCCAGAAGACTGTGCATGGGTACGTTCCATTCGGTGTTCATCCGTTTCCTTCGGGAATTCGCGGAAAGCATAGGGTACAGGAAGGATTTCACCATATATGACACCGGCGACTCCGTGAGTGCGATAAAGACCTGTCTGAAAGAGCTGCAGCTCGACGAGAAGGTATACAAGCCAAAGGATGTCCTGTCCAGAATTTCCATGGCGAAGAACAATCTCACCACGGCTGCGGCTTACGCCAGAAACGCGCAGGCCGTCCAGAACGATGCGGCCGCCAGAAAACCGAGGATTTTCGAGATCTATGCCTTGTACGACAAGAAATGCAGGCAGTCCAATGTCATGGATTTTGATGATATCCTGCTGAATATGAACATTCTGCTGAGGGACAATCCCGAGGCTGCCGAATCCATATCATCGCGTTTCCTCTATATAATGGTGGACGAGTATCAGGATACCAATATCTCCCAATATCTGATACTGAAGAAATTGAGTGCCGCCCATCACAATATCTGCGTAGTGGGCGATGACTCGCAGTCGATTTATGCATTCCGCGGAGCGAAGATAGAGAATATCCTGAACTTCAAGAAAGATTACCCGGGATGCAGGCTTTTCAGGCTGGAAAGGAACTACCGCTCGACAAAGACTATAGTCGAGGCTGCAAATTCATTGATATCAAGGAATTCAGCGCGTATACCGAAAAAATGCTGGTCAGGGGAGGAGGAAGGCGAAAGGATAAAACTGGTAAGCGCCTATACCGAACAGGAAGAGGCTTTTCTGGTATCGGCCGAGATACTGTCGAAGATACATTCCGCTTCGGCATCGTATAAGGATTTCGCCATCCTGTACAGGACAAATTCGCAGTCCAGAGCCTTGGAGGAAGCCCTCAGACGCAGGAATCTTCCGTACAGGATTTATTCGGGCAATTCCTTTTTCGACAGGGCGGAGGTGAAGGATCTCATGGCATATTTCAAACTGGCTGCCAATATCGATGATGACGAGTCATTCAGGCGAGTGCTGAACAAGCCTGTCAGGGGAATAGGCAATACATCCCTTGCGGCATTGACCGCTGCTGCGGCAGACAAGGAGACCACGCTTTTCAAGGCTGCCTTTTCAGACGATCTATGCGATTATGGACTCAAGCCGGCGGCGGTCGACAAGATCAGGGGCTTCTGCAGGATGATCGACGGTTTTGCCATGAAGGTGAATAAGGATGATGCCGGAGACCTTGCGGTGTCCATTGCTGTCGAATCAGGGATTCTCGGGTTTTACAAGGGCGACATGAGTGTGGAGGGCATGGCAAAGGCTGCGAATGTGGAGGAGCTGCTGAACAGTGTGAAGACATTTGTCGAGGAGAGGAAGAATGAATATTTCGAGGAAATGCTTGCCGGGGCATCCGGGGATGATGTGGAGATCACTTCTGCAGACCTGCCAGCTGTCACACTCGGGGATTTCCTGGAAAATGTTTCCCTTCTCAGTGCAGTAGATGTGGAGGATGATGAGGATTCGGACAATAAGATCACCCTCATGACAGCGCATTCTTCCAAGGGACTCGAGTTTCCGTATGTATTCGTGACCGGGATGGAGGAGAATCTTTTCCCTTCCGGCGGATTTCTGGCGTCCGAAAGCGAAATTGAAGAAGAAAGACGTCTTTTCTACGTGGCCATGACCAGGGCCAAGAAGGCCTTGTGGCTTACGTTTGCCTCGACCAGGATGCGTAATGGAAAACATGAATCGAATTATCCGAGCCGCTTTATAAAGGAAATCGACAGGGCCTATATACAGAATCCGCTCGACTCTGACAGTATGTCCTCCCGTCAGCAGGTGTCAGAGGAATATCATGGCGGACGTTTCCAGGGCAGGATGCCGTCTGACAGGAACCGTCATGAAAACGGCAAGCCCGCCGCCGGGCGGAGTTCCGGAGTCACTCCATTCAGAAAACCCCTTCAGCCGGTCGGACCGAGATCGTCGGATTATGATTTCGTACCCTCACCCGTGATGCAGCTGGCTGCAGGTCAGCGCGTCGAGCATAACAGATTCGGTTTCGGCTATATTAGGGAAATCACCGGTGATGCTGCCGGGAGGAAGGCAAAAATAGCCTTTGACGACTATGGAGAGAAGATTCTGATGCTCAATTATGCAAAAATCCGGATTGTGGATGTTGACGGGAAATGAAAAATCTTTATCTTTGCGACGAAGTTTTTCATAGTTTAAGTTTAGGTTAAGTAGCGTGGGTGACTCAAAAGTACCCTTTTGGGTCGGCCACGTGAATTTTTTATCCGGCATTATGTATAAGGTTTGCACCGTCGTGTTTCTTCTGGCAGTCCTGACAGGCTGTCATCCTGAAGTGAAAGTCCTGGAGAATCCTCTTGTCGAGGCATCCACCAATTCCATTGCAGATGTTAAAAGAATAGAGTTGTCGGATTCTGCCACGGTATTGACCATGACAGTCTCGACAAGTGCCATGACACTTTCGCTTGAAAAAGGGACGGCAATCATAGCGGAAGGGGAGGAGTTCGGAGTTAAAGGTTTTGAAGGCGTTCCGGATGATTTGCGCTACCGTATTCCGGAATCAGGGGTCGGTGAGTTCGGGCTTGTCTTCGGAAAGATCCCGGAAGAGGCTGATGCCATAGACCTGAAATTAAGGCTCAACGGCAGGGACGTGATGTTGTACGGGATAGATCTTGCAGGCAGGAAAAGATATGGTTTCCCGGAAGGCCTGCCTTCTTCCTTGAGGAAGGTCCGCAGGCATATGCCGTTGCCTGAACCTGTATTTGAATGCGGGGAAACAGAACTGACGTTGCACCTTCTGCATTACAGGAAGGAAGTGACCGGCAGCCTTGATGTGGTGGTCAAGTCATTGTTCGCAAATGAAACTTTCAGTCTGGATATAGATCCGGATACGGCGACGGCTGAGTGCAGATTCATGCTTTACGGACCGGCATATGTCAGGATATACTCTGCCGGAGGAAACGGCAGCGCCTGGGTAGCTCCCGGTGACAAGGTGGATCTTTATCTGGATATGAGACAGAGCGGAAGCTGGAGCAAGACCAGAGTCCTGAAATATTTCAGTGACGGAATGTCCCGCGATGAAAGGGATGAGAACCTCAGAAGACTGTCTGTCAGGAATATCTATGCTACAGGAAGGTACGGTGACTATACAAATGCAGTGGACAGCGATTCCTGGTGCGATCCCGAAGACCGCTACAGTCTGGCTCTTGGCTCTGACGGTGCCAGACTCTATGAAATGCCTTCCGGAGAATATGCGGATTATGTGATGTCAAGATACCGGTCTGTGGCCGACAGCATTGCCGCCGGCAGACTCAGCAGGGCTACAAGGGAAATGCTCCTGATAACTCTCAGTCAGGAGACTCTGGATGCCATCGTCAATGGTGACAGGCTCAGGAATATGAATTGGCTTGATGTCCGGGGCCTGACTGTACTCGATGTATGCAGGAAAAAGATAAAGCTGCCCCAGATAGACACCATGACAATCGCTGACTATGAGGCAGTGAAGGATATCGACCGCATCAACAGCCCTGAAATGCTTCTGGGAATGAAACTCGATGATTTTTCAGGCAGCATAAATTACAGTTACCCTTCAGTGGAGGATATCGCAGGATTCAGTGAGGGCTTCATCCCGGATCTCAATTCCATCGCAGGCATGTCTTACAAAGCTGAAAACGCCGGACTTTCAGCAGCGGATTTCAGAATACTGGAGGGGATGGACAATCCTTTCTATCTTGAAGCCTTGAAGCTCATGCAGGAGAAGGCTGAAGATGCTCTTGCCGCCAAGGCAGTGATCCAGAAGACTCCCGATGCGGAAGGGGAGGCCTTGTTCGATGCGATCATAGCCCCGCATAAAGGCAAAGTGGTCCTGGTGGATTTCTGGAATACGTGGTGTAAGCCTTGCAGGGCGGCGATAGGTGCTATGGAGCCTCTAAAGAAGACAGAACTGGCAAGTGATGATCTTGTCTGGATTTACATTGCCGATGAAACTTCCCCTGAGAGACAGTACAGGATGATGATACCTTCGATTGAGGGGCTTCATTATTATCTGACTCTGGACCAGAAGAGGCATGTAGCCGCTAAATTCGGAATAACGGAGATTCCTGCATATGTGCTTGTGGACAAGGATGGAACTTATGTACTCAGGAATGATTTCGTCCGCGACAGAGATCTGATGGTGCGGACAATACGTGAACTGCTCTGAGGTTTTCCAGTGAGTATGTAACGGACTGAAGATGTCCCGGAAGAATCTTTTCTGGGACGATTTTACCTTTTTTTGGGGAAGATTGTTCGGGTGGGATCGGCGGGAATTCTTTAAATTTGCGGCATGAGAATCAGATGTTGCACTGAAATGAAGAAAATGTCTCGTCTGGCAGTATTGGTACTGTCTTTTATCTTGTTCTCATGCAGCGGACCGAAGATGGAAGCGGAATACGCCATGCCTGAATTCAAGGAAGAAACATCGGCCGAATTCACTATCCTGTCTGAGGAACTGTTCGGGATTAACGGGATAGCAGATCTCTTCGTGATAGGAGACTATGTGGTAGTCGGGGCTTACATCATCTACAATGATGCTATCACGTCTGTCTCCCCGGATGGCCGGAAGATGGTCATCGGGACAAGGTGGGGAGGAATCATGGAGATTTATTCCTTGAAGGACAGTATCAGGCTTGAAACGACGAGATATTTCATAGAACCGGATTTCATAGCGCATCAGGGCTGGGGTGAAATGACGGAGAATTCGAGATTCGGGTTTATCGACATCGATGTTACGGATAACCTTGTATATACAGTCATTGATGGAGAGACATATCCGCTGAGAAGCAAAGGCGATTATTCCGAAGACCGGAAAAAGCACGGTAACAATATCAGCATTTTCGATTGGAACGGTCATCCTGTCAGAAGGATAATGACGGACTATGCAATCAGGAAATTCGCTGTCGACCGGGAGGCACATATGGCATACGCGGTAGTCGTGGATTCACTGAAGAGACCGTATCTCGGGCGGATAGACATAGGGGCGGATGAAAAATAATCCCTAAATTCGAATATGCGTTTTTTCAGGATAAATACCGGGATGGTTCTTGCAGGAGCATTATTTTCCTGCCTGTTTCTTCCGATTGCATCCCAGGCTCAGACCAGGATGACGCTGGATGAGGCTATCGGGGTGGCAAGAACCAGTTCTGTGGCGGCACTCGAGGCCAAGGCATCATTTGTTTCAAGCTACTGGGCATGGCGGTCATACAAGGCGAGCCGTCTGCCGTCGCTGAATCTTTACGGCAATCTGGCTTCATTCGACCGCTCACTGCGTCAGCTTCAGAATTTCGAGACCGGAGAGCTGGTCTATACCGGCAATTACAACATGCAGAACAGTATCGGACTGTCCATCAGCCAGAACATAGGATTTACCGGAGGCCGGCTTTCCATTTACACGGACCTTTCGAGGATAGACCAGTTCGGAGTGGATGCGGGAAAGACCTGGTATGCACAGCCTGTCACTCTTTACTATGAGCAGCCTTTGCTTGCATACAACAGGTTCAAATGGGAAAAGAAGATATCCCCCAGGCAGTACGAACGGGCGAAGAGGGTGTATACCCTGCTCGGGTTCGATGAGAAATTCGAAATCGAGACAGTGACTGAAGACGTGCTGCCTGACATAAGGATGGATTATGACTTGGTGATGGCCAAGGCTCTGGAGAATTCCTCGTTCAGGCTGGAAAACGAGATTGAAATGCTTACGGCGGAATCCGATATAGCCCAGGCCAAAGCGGACCGTGGAGCTTCGGTCTCCATCGGGGCGAAGTTCGGACTTTCTAATTCCGATGCTGTACTGCGGAAAACATACGGAAATCTTCTGGATCAGGAAGTCGTGGGAATAACATTCAGCATCCCGATCTTCGACTGGGGCATGGGAAAAGGCCGTGTCAAGGAAGCAGAAGCCAAGGCTGCCGTCATCAAGGCTCAGGTCGAACAGTCTGAAAATGACTACCGCAGGAATATATTCACTGCGGTAGGCCAGTTCAACAGCCAGAGGCAGCAATGCATGGCTTCGGCACGGGCGGAAAGCATAGCACAGGAAAGGTACAGCCTGGTTATGGAGAGATTCCGCTCAGGTTCGGTATCCGTGACAGATCTGAATACGGCCAGAAGCGAATGCGACGAGGCCTTCAGGAACTATATTGACGATCTGATGAATTTCTGGAACTATTATTATTCCTTGAGGAAACTTACCTTGTATGATTTCATTGCCGGGAAGGACATTGATGTGAATGTCGAGGAACTTGCAGAATGATGGCCTGCATCAGACTTTAAGACCTTAAACCGTACCTGTTATGCAAGGTCATTTTTCCAGCGTCCTGATCAGATTCACCATTTCTATGGCTGTGGTCATGGCATCGAAGCCTTTGTTCCCTGCTTTGGTTCCGGCCCTTTCCACCGCCTGTTCGATGGAGTCTGTGGTGAGTATGCCGAAGATGACAGGTATCCCGCATTCAAGTCCCACATGTGCAATTCCTTTCGTGGCCTCGTTCGCCACCATGTCGAAGTGAGGCGTGGCACCTCTTATGACAGCTCCCAGGCATACGACGGCGTCATAATTCCCGGACTGTGCCATCATTCTGGCTATGAGCGGGATTTCAAATGAGCCCGGCACCCATGCCACTTCGATGTCCTCTGCCGCTCCTCCGTGGCGGATAAATGAGTCTTCGGCCCCTCCGAGAAGCCTGGAGGTGATGAATTCGTTGAAACGTGCCGCAACTATGCCTATCTTCTGGCCTGCAGCGGAAAGATTTCCTTCAATTGTTTTCATATCTGATCTGTTTCTTGTTGATTTCTGTCATGCTGCCCCTTATCCTGTGAGGCTTCCGTTTTTCCGTAATCAGGGCTGCCGTTCCGGCTGAAATGCAGAAGATGCCCCATTTTCCTGTATTTGGTGTACATGTACATGAGGTTCTTTTCATTGCAGGTCATTTCTATCGGGTCCCGGCCTGCCACCTCTATGCCGTAATGATCCAGTCCGCTGATCTTCATCGGATTGTTTGTCATAAGGATGATTTTCCTGACCCCGAGATCCGACAGAATCGCAGCGCCTGCATCGTACTCGCGCATGTCGGACGGGAAGCCCAGGGCGATATTCGCTTCCACGGTATCCATACCGCGGTCCTGCAGTTCATAGGCTTTCAGCTTGTTTATGAGCCCGATGCCTCTTCCTTCCTGCCGAAGATAAACCAATATGCCGCGCCCTGCCTTTTCTATCCTTCCGAGGGCTTCCGCCAGCTGTTCACCGCAGTCGCATCTGAGCGAGCCGAAGACATCGCCGGTCAGACATTCTGAATGCATCCTGCACAATACCGGCTCGTCCGTGGCGACATCTCCTTTCACAAGTGCCAGATGGTGTTCTCCGGTGATCCTGTTCACATAGCCGTACATCCTGAAATTCCCGTATTTTGTAGGCAGCGGAACGTCCGTGACTTTCTCCATCCATTTTTCAGTATGTTTCCGGTACATGATCAGGCTTTCTACCGTGATGATTTTCAGACCATGCCTGCCGGCAAAGTCCATGAGTTCCTCCGTACGCATCATGGTCCCGTCTTCACGCATGATTTCACAGCACAGTCCGCATTCTTCCAGTCCGGCCAGTTTCATCAGGTCCACGGTAGCTTCCGTGTGTCCTTTGCGTTCCAGGACTCCGCCAGGCTTGGCTTCCAGAGGGAACATATGCCCCGGTCTGCGGAAATCTTCCGGGCGTGCATCTGGATCCGTACATTTGATTGCGGTGACAGATCTCTCCGCAGCTGATATGCCGGTCGTGGTGGATATGTGGTCGATGGATACGGTGAATGCTGTACAATGATTGTCTGTATTTTCATTGACCATCTGCCTCAGTCCGAGCCTTGACGTCACTGCCGGACTCATGGGCATGCAGATCAAGCCTTTCCCGTATGTGGCCATGAAGTTGACGTTGGCCGTGTCTGCGTAGCGGGCTGCGCAGATCAGGTCGCCTTCGTTCTCCCTGCCGGGGTCATCGATGACCACCACGAGCTTTCCTTTTTTCAGATCTGCTACAGCTTCTTCTATAGTATTGAATCCCATAATATTGTTTTTTCCATTCCTTGCGGACACCACTGTCCTGTTAAAATCCGTTTTCTGCCAGGAAGTCCAATGTCAGCCCGCCGCCGTTCTTCTTTCCGCTGTCTGCTGGAAAATTCATCAGCCTCTCCACGTATCTGGCCAGCATGTCCACTTCCAGATTGACTCTTGCCCCTGGATGAAGCCGCCCCAATGTAGTGTTTTCCGCGGTATGCGGGATGATGGATACAGTCAGGCACATATCATCTGCACCGGCTACAGTAAGGCTCACTCCGTCCACTGTAACAGAACCTTTTACAGCTACATATCGCAGCACTTCCTGCGGAGCTGATATCTTCATCAATATCGCGATTCCGTCTCCGGTCATGGATACGACCTCCCCGCAGGCGTCTACATGGCCCGAGACGATGTGCCCGCCGAAACGGCCGCTGCACAGCATCGCCCTTTCCAGGTTCACTTTAGACCCGGGTCTGAGTTTTCCCAATGATGTCCTCCTGAGTGTTTCAGGCATGGCATCGGCAGTGAAGTGTCCTGCTCCGGGTGTTACTGTCAGGCAGACACCGTTCACTGCTATGCTGTCTCCTGTCTGCGTCCCTTCAAGGACCTTTTCCGCTTCTATGTCCAATACGGTCCCTGAGGCTCCCCCGCGGATGTACCGTACTGTTCCTGTCTCTTCTATTATTCCTGTAAACATATCAGTATTCATTTACCCTGGATTCCTTGAATCCGTGAAACAGCCAGTCAGTCCCGCATCGGGTCACGGATTCCACTTCCATTCGTACCGCATCCGACATTTTCAAGAATCCGCTTCCGCCTACAGGACATTTTGCCTGTTCGCCGCCTATTATTCCGGGTGCTACGAATATATAATATTCATCCACAAGCCCATCTCTGACCATACTCCAGTTCAGACCTGCCCCTCCTTCAAGAAGGACGGAGTCAATACCCATTGAGCCCAGTTTTCCCGTCAGGTCGAGCATATCCACTTTGCCATCCTGGTCGTGACTGCATTCCACTGTCTGTACTCCGCATGATTTCAGGGCATCAAGCCGTTCCGCAGGTGCGGCATCCGTGTGTGCCAGTATGGTACGGTATTCTTTCGAAGTCCGGGCAATGGCAGAGCTGCATGATAAGGAGGCATGCGAATCGGCAATGATCCTTACAGGCTGTCTCATCCCCTCTGTCCGGCAGTTCAGCATGGGATCATCTGTTTCTACAGTGCCTTTCCCGGCCATTATCCCCATATACCTTCCTCTCATTTCATGAACCATGCGTCTGGATTCTTCGCAGCTGACCCATCTCGAATCTCCTGATGCCGCCGCTATGTGCCCGTCCATGGTCATGGCATATTTCATGACTACCCAAGGCCTGCGTTCTGTGATGAATTTTATGAAGACCCTGTTGAGGTATCTTGCCCTGTCCTCGAACAGCCCTGTCCGGACTTCAATGCCGTTTTCCTCCAGTATCTTTATTCCGCGGCCTGCCACCAGAGGGTTCGGGTCGGTCATGGCTATGATGACCTTTGCTATTCCGGCTTTGATGATGGCGGAAGTGCAGGGCGGCTGTTTGCCGAAGTGGCAGCAAGGCTCGAGGGTGACGTACATTGCAGCACCGGCAGGATCTTCCGTACAGGAGGCAAGGGCATCTGTCTCGGCATGCAGGCTTCCGCATTCCTTGTGCCATCCTTCAGCTATCACTCTGCCGTCCTTGACTATGACAGCGCCTACCAGTGGATTCGGATTTACCTTTCCGAGTCCTTTCCTGGCGAGTTCCAGCGCCATGTCCATGTATTTCCTGTCTTCGTCCTTCCACATAACTAAAATGCCCTGGTACAAATGTACTCAGGGCATTTCTATGTTCCTCGCATGTCTGTCGGGCTATACTGTCAATGACTGTCAGCCCTTTATCTCTTCCATCCGGACTATACCGTCGGTACCGGAATTCCACCGGTTCAGTCCCTGTTTCAAGGGAGTCGCGGACTTTCACCGCCGGTAGGGATTTTCACCCTGCCCTGAGAATTTATCGAGGCAAAAGTATTTATTTTTTCCGATAAATACAAATTATTGTACCGGCTTTATTCAGCGGCTTCCGGGCCATCTTCCGGCGACATGACAACCTCTATGAAGTTGCCTTGCGAGATGATGTCGCGGATGGCGGCCTTGATGTTTTCGGCGTTGATGTCAGCCAGAGCTGCTTCATAAGCCTTGTCGTAGTCTATGCCATATTCATAGTAGTACTTGATGTTACCCATCCAGTAGCTGTTGCGTATGCGTGACTCGGGGATGTTCTTCTTGAAGTTCTCAATGGCCATTGAAAGCTGTTCCTCCGTAGGTCCGTCATTCATGAGACTTGTCAGGCCTTCCACAGCTGATTTCCGGAGTTTGTCCACAGATTCAGGGTTGGTGTCGAAATAGACCTGTATCATGGCCCTGTCTTCCGGCTTGTCTGCGAAATTGAAGTTTATGCTTGCTCCGTATGTGCCTCCTTCTTCTTCACGAAGTGTCTTCACGTAGATCATGTCCATGATGTACTGGGCAGCATTCATTACTACGGCCTTGTTGAGTGAGTACGGCATGTATGACGTGTAGACTTGAAGTACGGTGCTCTTAGGTGTCTCCATCTTGACATTGATTATGTCTTCCACTTTGCCTTTGGCCATGTCTTCGTGCCTGTCTATCCATTTGTGCGCTTTCTTGCCCTTAGGAAGGGAAC
Source organism: uncultured Bacteroidales bacterium (assembly GCA_944326385.1). Taxonomy (GTDB): domain Bacteria; phylum Bacteroidota; class Bacteroidia; order Bacteroidales; family UBA932; genus Cryptobacteroides. Next base: position 25,887 of record CALVDT010000091.1, read on the forward strand.
CGGCATATTTCTCGACGAGCGGCTTGAGTGAGTCGAGGTCGACGTTGCCGACAATCACGAGTGTCGCACCTGCGATGTTGTCGTAAAGGTTGCGGTAGACTCTTTCGATTGTGGAAAGGTTTGCTTTCTCGAGTATTTCATCGCTTATGATGAGTTTTCTCGGGTTGCCGTCGTACAGAACCTTGTTCAGTTCCTGCTGGAACTTGAAATTAGGCTGGTTCACGATGTTCGGAAGGAGAGCCTTGATCTGGGATATTCCTGTCTCGAATTCTTTTTCATCGAAGCGCGGCTCCATGAATGTGAGGTAAAGCAGCTGGAACGCAGTCTCCAGGTCTTTCGGAGTCGAAGCTGCACTGATGCCGTGGCTGAGGCTGCCGATGAACGGGGAAACGCTTACCGATTTGCCGGCCAGTATCTTAGGCAGGTCGGTTCCGGAGAATTCCGAGATACCGGTGTTCTGAAGGAAGATGCCGAAGACATTGTCCTCGAAAGAAGGAAGATCCTCGGTCTCGATGAGGGAGCGGCCTCCATCCATATAGAGCTGCATGGATACTCTGTCCTTTTCATAGTCCGTAGGGAGAACGACCACTTTAAGACCGTTTTTCAATATCCATTCAGTGGCTCCGTAGATGGTCTCTTTCTCTTTCTTTACAGGAGAACCTGCAAGTGCGGAGACGTCAAGAAGAGGTCTGTCGAAATCCTGTGCTTCGTTGGCCTTGATTTCCGAAGCCTTGACCTCCTCTATGGCAGCAAGGAAATCGGCTTCCGAAGGCTGCTCCAGTCCATCCTTTTCAGGAGCCTTGTATAATATCACCATGTTCTCATCAGTGATGAGCTGCGATGCCAGCTGGTTTATAATGGCTGCATTGATCTGGGCGGCAATCTGCTTGGCAAGTTCATATTCCTTGTCAGGTTCCATGTATGGATAATTGTCGAAGAAATTGCTGATGTAGCTCTGGACAAATTCAGCGTTTTTCCTCGAATCAGCCCCTTGTGCCTGCATTTCGTAGTAGCTCAGCAGATTCTCCTTTGCCCTGTTCACCTCATCATCCGTGAAGCCGTACAGTTTCATTTTCTCGACTTCGGTCAGGAACGCCTTGAATGAACTGATGCCTTCCCCGTTTCTGCAGGAGACATTTCCCATTGACACTTCGCATGTCTCGCAAATCTCACCGATGCCGAAGCTTGCGCTCAGGAACGGTGCGTCAGGCTGGGCGGTGATGTCATTGAACCTTTCAGCCATGACACTGGAGACTATGTATTTTATGAAGCCCATCGTGAAGCCGATGTCCGTGCTGTTGAACTCTTCAGGAAGAGGTTCACCTTTCCACATGATTTCCAGCGCAGTGTTTGTGGCTTCAGGGTCGGTGATGATTCCGATTACAGGTTCCGTATTCCCCGGTATCTTGTGCACGTCCTTCGGCTTCGGGTTTTCCTGTGCAGGTATGTCGCTGAACAGGGCCTTTATCTTGGCTTCTATCTGGTCGACATCGATGTCTCCCACTACAATTACGGCCTGCAGGTCAGGGCGGTACCATGTATGGTAGAAGTTGAGAAGGCTTTCAGGTTTGAAAGTCTTCAGGTTCTCCTCGCTGCCGATCAGAGTGCATGTCGCATATTTCGAGTCTCCGAAATAGTAGGGGAGAGACTTCTCGTGCATTCTCCAGTCTGCTGTCCTTCTGGTCCTTCTTTCCTCAAGGATGACCCCTCTTTCCGCATCGATTTCGGCAGGGTCGCAGGTGACGTAATGTGAGTAGTCATGCATGATGAGCAGGCAGGTATCCACAATGCCTTCCCTGATGACAGGGATATTGTTCAGCATGTAGGTGGTCTGCTCGACTCCTGTGGATGCATTGATATTCCGTCCGAACTCAGCCCCTATCTTCTGCAGATAGTCGAGCATCGATTTGCCTGGAAGATTCTTTGTCCCGTTGAAGCACATGTGCTCCAGGAAATGTGCAAGACCATCCTGATCCGGTGTCTCCTGGATGGCGCCGACATTGGTTGCCAGATAGAACTCTGCTCTCTGGGCCGGTTTGTCGTTGTGCCTGATGTAGTATGTCAGGCCGTTCTCCAGCTTGCCTTTCCGTACTTCCGGATCGTTCGGCAACTGGGTCTGCCCGGACATTGATACCGCCGTGAACATGACGGCAAACAGCAATAATATTTTTTTCATTTCAAAACAAGAATTGATTAGTTCTTTTTTACAATTGACTTGCAAAGATAGTCTTTTTTCCTCCGTAAAACCTCAAAAAATACGGACACTTTCTGAAATTTTCGGGAACAAGTCCTAAATTTGCCTGAAATTCAGGTCCGGGCGGACCTGCAGACAATTAATATGCCATTTTTTATCATGGATGATTTCAGGTTGAGGGTTTTTCTCGAAGTGGTGAGGACCGGAAGTTTCACCAGGGCAGCTGAGCGGCTTAAGATTTCGCAGCCTGCTGTCAGCCAGAATATAGCGGAGCTGGAAAGTTCCCTTGGTGTCAGCCTCTTTGACCGTTCCCGGCAGTCTGTCAGGCTGTCCGGAGAGGGGGAGCTCTTCAAGTCGTATGCCGACCGGATCGTCTACTGGTGCTCTGCGGCAGAGAAGATGTTCAGTGCAGCCGTGAGGAATTCCCCTGTCCGGGAAGTAAGGATCGAGGCCGGTGACGACATGTTGTCCTGCGTCCTGCCGGGAGTCCTCCGGGCTGTCCTGTCTGTGAATCCCGATATCAGGTTCAGGCTTGAATCCGGCTCGGGAACCGGTACGGACCCCGATGTCACCATATTCACTGATGTGCTGAAGGAAGAGACCGGTACAGTTCCCGGCAATGTGATGCTGGGATATTCTCATGCCTGTCAGGTCGTTTCTGCCAGAAATCCTTTGCCGCTCAAGAGAGAGTCTAATGAGCGTCCTCCGGTTTCTGGATGCGATATCGCGTACTGGACCGGGCCGGGGCCTGCATCTGGGGTCCTGCCGCCCGACATGCTGACGGACGTGAGGCTCGAATCCTCTTCAGTGGAAACCGTACGCAGGTCTGTACTCGACTCTGCACATATGGCCGGCATTCTTCCTTATCATGCCGTCATGGAGGATGTGGAGGAAGGCAGGCTCGTCATGCTTCCGCTTCGTGAGCCGCTTTATACGATAAAGGCTGGACTCGTCTTTTCAGACGGGTTCAGCCGTACGTCTCTGGCAGGTCTGCTGTGCAGGAAACTGCGGGATTATTTCACCGGTCAGTAATTTCTCAGGCTTTCAAGCCATCTGGCGAGGGATGCCTCAAATTCTGCACGGGCATATCCGAAGTTGTCATTCCCTACGAATTCAGCCCTTGAGAACCCCCATCCGTGGCCTCCGGAAGGATAAATGTGCATTTCTGCATCGATGCCGTTTTCCACAAGCCTGTTGTAGAAAATGATGCTGTTTATCACGGGCACTGTCTTGTCATCGGTACAATGGGCAAGGAATACAGGTGGCGTATCTGATGTCACATTGTTGCTCAATGTATATTTCCTTATCAGCTCTTTATGCAGTTCCATGTCGGCTATCCACTGGTCGGCAGTCTTTCCTGCAGTGGCTGTCCATTTTTCATCATTGCCGATGAGATTCACTCTTGTCCCCCTGTGGGACGGAGTGTTGTCGATGGCTATTACCGGGTACATCAGAATGGAGAAATCAGGTCTGGTGATTCCGTCGGTGTACAGAGTCGTCGCAGAGGCTGCGAGATGTCCTCCGGCAGAGAAGCCCATGATACCTATCTGCTTTACGCCCCATTCGTCTGCATGTTGCCTGCAGTATCGGAATATCTCATGGATATCGGAAAGAGGCACCTCCCAGTGTCCGTTCGGCATCCGGTATTTTGCCACGGCTACAGTTATGCCCTGGTCTTTCATCCAGTCCGCAACATATAGACCTTCATTATATGACGATACATATGCATAGCCTCCCCCAGGGCAGACTATGACCATCTGTCCGTTTGGCTTTTTCGGGAAGTAAAGATCGAAGCGGGCGTTTGCTGAAATATTCCCGAGGTTCCCGTTAGCCTGCATTTCCTCTTCGCCTCCAAGTCCGTTCGCTTCTTCCATCACTGTTCCGAGCGCTTCTGCTTCCTTACCTTGGACAGGGTCGGAAATCGCCACGGGTTTATCCTGATACAGGAATATGGTCTTGTCAGGTCTGAGCTTTGTTCCTGGCTGTGCGTAGGCAGCTGCGGCCATTCCCAGCATCAGCACAGCTGCGGATATAATCTGAACTGAATTTTCCATTGCCGTTGTATTTTGTCTGTTGTAAAAACGAATGACTCTCACCTCTGCCGATGATCGGAAATCAACCGCAAAGGTAAGAGTCATCTTCTTACGCTTGCCTCATGCTTATTCCTTGCCTGCGAGGCGCTTGTAGGTGTTCAGTCTGATCTTCGCGAAGTCTTCCGTCTTCTGGAGAAGCTCTCCTGCCTCGGCAGGGAACATCTTGTAGAGGGATGCGAATCTCACCTCACCTTTCAGGAAGTCCTGGAACTTGCTCCAGTCAGGCTCTTTGCTGTCGAGAGTGAACGGATTCTTTCCTTCTTCCTCAAGAGCAGGATTGTACCTGTAGAGATGCCAGTATCCGCAGTCTACTGCGAGTTTCTCTTCCTTCTGGCTGAGACCCATGCCTGCCTTCAGACCATGGTTGATACATGGAGCGTATGCGATGATGAGTGACGGGCCGTCATAAGCCTCGGCTTCCTTTATCGCATTGAAGAACTGTGCAGGGCTGGCACCCATGGCTACCTGTGCCACATATACGTAACCGTAGCTTATGGCCATCATTCCGAGGTCTTTCTTGCGGATTCTCTTGCCTGATGCGGCGAATTTTGCGATAGCTCCGACAGGAGTGGACTTTGAAGACTGTCCTCCGGTGTTTGAGTAGACCTCTGTATCGAGGACGAGTACATTCACATTCTCACCGGTAGCGAGCACGTGGTCGAGTCCGCCGTATCCGATGTCGTAAGCCCATCCGTCACCTCCGAATATCCACTGTGAGCGGGCAGGGATGAAATGTTTGTACTCAAGCAGAGCCTTGCAGGTGTCGCACTTGCATTCTTCCATGAGAGGAACGAGGGTGTCGGCCACTTCTCTTGTGATCTTGGCATCGTTCCTGTTCTCGAGCCATTTCGTGAACTGGGCCTTGATTTCATCCGTGCAGCAGGTGCAAGCAAGACCTTCTTCCATGAGTTTTGCCACAGTCATCCTGGCTCTGTCCGAACCGAGCTTCATTCCGAGACCGTACTCGGCATTGTCCTCGAAGAGCGAGTTGGCCCATGCCGGACCGTGTCCGTTTGCATTTGTGCAGTATGGTGATGCCGGGAATGATGCACCGTAGATTGACGAACATCCTGTAGCGTTCGATATCATCATGTGGTCACCGAACAGCTGGGTGATGGTCTTGATGTACGGAGTCTCTCCGCAGCCTGCGCAAGCACCAGAGAACTCGAACAGAGGCTGTGAGAACTGTGCGTTCTTTACGTTCTGGAACTTGTTCTGAACAGTGTCCTTGTAGCCTACATGTGAGTGCAGGTAATCGAAGTTCGCCTGCTCGTGCTCCTGGGTGTCCTCCATGACCATGACGAGGGCCTTTTCCTTGGCCGGGCAGACATCGGCACAGTTGCCGCATCCGGTACAGTCGGCAGGGGAAACCTGCATGGTGAATGTGTAATCCTTGAATACAGCCTTGCCCTGAGCCTTCTTGATGCCTGCCGGAGCTGCTGCAGCCGCTTCCGCTGTCATCAGGAATGGACGGATAGCTGCGTGAGGGCAGACGAATGCGCAGGTGTTGCACTGGATACAGTTCTCAGCCTTCCACTCCGGAACCTTTACGGCAACTCCTCTCTTCTCGTATGCCGCTGTCCCGTCAGGGATGGTTCCGTCAGGCATGTCCTTGAATACGCTTACAGGGAGGGTGTCTCCTGCCTGTGCATTCACGATGTCGGCAATCTGCTTTACGAATTCAGGTGCAAGCCTGTCCTTGTTAGGATTCTCGAATTTCGCAGTAATGTCTTTCCAGTCGGCCGGTATTTCCACCTTGGTGTATTCACCGCCTCTGTCGACTGCTGCATAATTCATCTTGACCACATTCTCACCCTTCTTGCCGTAGCTCTTGTCTATGGCTTTCTTCATGTATGTCACAGCATCTTCGTAAGGTATTATGCCGGTGATCTTGAAGAAAGCAGACTGGAGGATGGTGTTGGTCCTTCCGCCGAGTCCGATTTCTGCGGCGATTTTTGTCGCGTTTATTATGTAGAGCGAGATGTTCTTCTTTCCGATTACGGCTTTTACATGGTCAGGGATTCTCTTGAGGGTCTCTTCTTCATCCCAAAGGCTGTTCAGAAGGAGTGTGCCGTTCTGCTTGATACCTTTCAGTACATCATATTTGTGAAGGTATGACGGAACGTGGCATGCCACGAAATCCGGTGTCGACACCAGATAAGGAGCCTTGATAGGGGAGTCTCCGAATCTAAGGTGCGAGCAGGTGTAGCCGCCAGACTTCTTGGAGTCATAGTCGAAGTATCCCTGGCAGTATTTCGATGTATGGTCACCGATGATCTTGATGGTGTTCTTGTTTGCACCTACAGTACCGTCGGATCCGAGGCCGTAGAACTTGCATTCGGTAGTTCCCGGCTTCACTATGCTGACCTCCTCTTTTACAGGGAGCGACTTGAATGTCACGTCATCTACGATGCCGATGGTGAATCCGTCCTTAGGCTCTGCAAGTTCGAGGTTCTCGAATACGGCGATGATCTGTGCCGGTGAAGTATCCTTGGATGAAAGACCGTAACGGCCTCCTACGATAAGCGGAGCGTTTGCCTTGCCCTGGAACAGTGCTTTCACATCCATGTAGAGAGGCTCTCCGAGAGCTCCCGGCTCCTTGGTCCTGTCGAGGACTGCGATCTTCTTTACTGATTCAGGCAGGACTTTCATGAAATATTTGGCTGAGAACGGTCTGTACAGGCGCACTACGATGAGGCCGTACTTCTTTCCTTCTGCAGCGAGGTGGTCGATAGTCTCCTTGATGGTTTCCGTCACCGAACCCATGGCTATGATGATGTTCTCGGCATCAGGTGCACCATAGTAGTCGAACGGACGGTAATCCCTTCCGGTGGCCTCGCTTATTTCTCCCATGTATCTTGCCACGATGTCGGGAACAGCGTCATAGTACTGGTTGCTGGCTTCCCTGATCTGGAAGAACACGTCGGCATTCTGGGCAGTACCCCTTGTTACAGGGCTGTCAGGATTCATCGCCTTCTCCCTGAATCTTGCGAGGGATTTGGTGCTGATCATGTCCTTGAGGACAGCTTCATCGATAAGTTCGATTTTCTGTATTTCGTGTGATGTACGGAATCCGTCGAAGAAATGTACGAAAGGAATGCTCGATTTGATTGTGGAAAGATGTGCCACGGCAGCCAGGTCAAGAGCCTCCTGTACGGATGCGGATGCAATCATCGCGAATCCGGTCTGTCTGCAGGCCATGACATCCTGATGATCTCCGAAGATGGAGAGTGCGTGGGATGCAAGGGTTCTTGCCGAGACATGGAATACGCAAGGAAGCAGTTCTCCGGCGATCTTGTACATGTTAGGGATCATGAGGAGAAGACCTTGTGAAGCAGTAAAGGTTGATGTAAGGGCACCCGCCTGCAATGAACCGTGCACTGCTCCGGCAGCACCACCTTCACTTTGCATTTCGGTAACTTTCACTACCTCTCCGAAAAGGTTTTTCTTCCCTTGGGAAGCCCATTCGTCAACATATTCAGCCATTGTCGATGATGGGGTGATCGGGTAGATGGCTGCATTCTCGCTGAAAAGATAAGCGATATGGGCAGCGGCATAGTTACCGTCACAAGTGATGAATTTTTTTTCGTTTGCCATAATCGTTTAAT
>CALVDT010000092.1 GCA_944326385.1 uncultured Bacteroidales bacterium
CTTTCCTCATCGGGGAAGTTGCTGATAAAGTCGATTAGTTTCATCTCTTCTGATTTTGTCTGACCAAAGTTACATTTACACTGTACCAAAATACGGTACATTAGGCAAAATATTTAGTATTCATTAACATTATTTGACTGCAGTACTTTAAATGTACCGCCCATATCACTTTCAAATGTATCAAGTATCATTAGTGTCTGGTAAAAAATCATAAAAGTTCTTTGAATATATTGGAAGTTATGTAATTACAAGGATGAAACGAACGCAACGATTTGAATTTATCTTTGACAGACTATCATAGAATGGCTTTATCTGAGGCAGGTACCTGCGCGACAATCATAGGAACATGAAGTGCTGTACAGCGGCTATAATCTGTGATTTCTGATTTCCCTTATCAGATGTTTGATTGCCCGTGCCGGATGGTGAAGGATTATCCTGGGGCCGGCCCAGCGCATCACTTTCCTGATTCTGGCTCTCATCATGCTGTTATAGCAGTGGACAGTGCAGTTCCGGCATGTCGGTTTGTTGTCAGAGTATTTGCACCGATCGAGCCGGTCGAGGGCGTATGCGAGCAGTCCGGTGCAGTCAGGGCAGAGTTCCCGGTTGCCTTCCTTATGCCTGCAATACATATGTATCATCAGACTGACAGTGATTTTCTCTTCAGCAATGCGATCGTTCATAGATCATTAAATTGATTCATGTTCCGGCTATTGCCTTCATATTAACGCAAGTGCGACGAATTTATGTTGTTCGATAATTCTACCTTCTTCTTCACGAAATGTACCGAAGGAGCCTGACATTCAGGACCGGGGGAGCGAACGGATGTTTGAACCCCTCCAAGACGGGCGTGGTGAAAGTCACTATAGCGCCTCCGGAGAAGCAGGCAGGCCGATTGCGGCGCGGGACAAGGCATCGTACAATTCCCCTGTTACAGCCGGGTCTTTCGTGTTGAAGAAGATGTGTTCTCCGGAGGTGGTGGTGACATGCACGAAAGGGGGATATCCGAGATCCAGATAAAGCCTGCATTTCCCGATACCGTCTACACGGAAATGTCCGATCTGTATCTTTCCCAGGCCGATGCCGTTGGTCCTTAAACAGATTTTCGGCATCTGCTCCAAGAGTTCGCATGACTTTATTTCATCCAGCCGGACAGTATGGCTGTAGCTTCCGTCGATGACCAGTTCTTCTCCTGTCACTTCGATACGGTTCGGTCGCGACATGGACCATATGCAGAGGGCGATTCCGGCAAAAATCAGAACTGTCCCTATTACGATTCCTGAAGTCATTTTGTTCATGTCAGTGGGTTATGGCAGGAGATAAAGATAAGGAAAGTACGGCAAAATAAATATACTCCTAATAAAAAATTTCCTATATTTGGCTTTGCCACATATGCCGAATACTTGAGGAAACAAGGAATCATGTCTGACGTTATGGAAAAAACAATATTGAAATCCCCTTCAGACGGTCTGGAGATCAGCGTCTTGTCTTGCAGGCCTGCTGACGGCACCGGAACAAGGGGGATTTTCCAGCTTGTACACGGGATGTGCGAGCACAAGGAAAGATATATCCCTTTCATGGAATATCTGTCCGGAAACGGTTTTGCATGTATAATCCATGATCACCGTGGTCACGGAGAATCAGTCAGGTCATCGGAAGACCTCGGATATTTTTACGAAGGAGGCTATCTGGCACTTGTCGATGACATAAAGGCCGTAAACGACATGGCGCGGAAGAAGTTCCACGGGCTTCCGGTCATTCTTTTCGGTCACAGCATGGGTTCCATGGCCGTCCGCTCCTACGTAAAGCGGTATGATGATACGGTCGATGCCTTGGTCGTCTGCGGAAGTCCGAGTTACAACAGAGGGGCCGGTTTCGCCAAATTCCTGACGAAAGTATTTTCATTCTTTGCCGGAGACAGACATCGTCCTGAGTTGATCCAGACTCTGGCTTTCGGCTCATTCAACAGAAAATTCGGCAAGGTCGCATCCCGCAATGCATGGGTATGTTCCGATCCGGAGATTGTCGACCGCTACGACAGGGATCCGCTATGCAATTTCCAGTTTACAAACGACGGATTCATGAATCTTTTCTCCCTCATGCAGGATGCATATGATACGGAAAACTGGGCCTTGCACAATCCTCAGATGCCCGTATTGTTCATTTCCGGTGCAGATGATCCGTGTCTTGGCCCGAAGGCCGGTTTCCGCAAAGCCGTGCATGCCATGCAGAAAGCCGGCTACAGGAATGTCGGCTCAATATTGTATCCAGACATGCGGCATGAAATCCTTAATGAACCGGACCGGATGAAGGTCTGGGACGATATTCTTGATTTTGCCGGCAAGAGCTTGCCGTGAAAAATTATCATAATGACACCAGAATATTGCGTTAATTAACAAGTACAACCATGAAAAAATCATTTGTCTTATCAGCCGTTTTCTTCGGTTTCTGTACATTGTCCTTCTCCCAGGACATCATAACATTGAGAAACGGAGATGATATCGAAGCAAAAGTTCTTGAGATCGACAGCCGGACTGTAAAGTATCGACTGTTCGGTGAACCTGACGGAGTCATTTATGTTCTGGACAAATCGGAGCTTCTGATTATCAGGTATGAAAATGGACGGAAGGAGGTTTTTGCAGATCAGTCTGAAGACAATCTGTTCGTTCCTCAAAGTGAACCTGAAAAATCGATTGTCCCTGGCATGAAATACCGTGAGTTAAAGCATTTGTACAAAGCGTCAGACTATGTGTCTATGCCAGGTGATCCATATCTGCCCGGTGTTTCGGGAGTGCTTTCGTTCCTTATACCGGGCTTGGGACAAATGATTTGCGATGAGGTCGGAAGAGGATTCGGCTATCTCGGGGGAAGTGTCGGCCTTGCTCTTCTGACAGGCATCGGGGCGGGCTATTCTTATATGTCGACCGGTGCGGCTATTGTTGCGCTCGTCGGCTCTGTCGGTTGGATTACATTGGATGTCATCGCTATTGTCGATGCTGTAAAAGTGGCCAAGGTGAAGAACATGTATGTCCAGGACATGAGGAACAAATATTCCATAGATGTCAATGTGCTTCCTTCTGTCGATTATATTCCGACAGGCAACGGTATGCAGCCGACAATAGGCCTGACTGTCGCGCTTAATTTCTAATCGGGAAATGTTCCATCGACAACGTTCTCGGCAAAAAACGTAACGGACAGCGCATAGTTTGTCAGCTTATTTCGCTTAATCGCATATTTGGTCATTTCGCGCCCATATATAGCTGCCGCTCGACAAAGTGGAGATTCAACACCGAAGTGCAACAGTCAGCGGCCCGCGGGCCGCTGACTGTTGCACTTCTCGGTCGGGAGCCACAGGGGGGGATAGTCTGGGGCAATGATGCAACACAAAAACAAAAAGGGGAACCGAAGTTCCCCGAGGATCAATTAAATTTGTGTTGCTATGTATAATCAATTGACCCGGGAGCAAAGATACGCAATCT
>CALVDT010000093.1 GCA_944326385.1 uncultured Bacteroidales bacterium
ACTCTGAAATTGCCTTTTCCACGTTCTTCCTGGTCTGTTCGTCAAGATCGTTGTACAGCCAGTCATATCCTATCCCGACTCCGTGCGTCAATTCTCCTACGTCAAGGTCGTGCCCGCCTGCATTCCAGCCGGGGAAGGAGGCCACCTTCGCCAGATCTTCTTCCGCCTTCTTCAGATATCTGTCGTCACCGGTCAGCCGCCAGGCGTAAGAGCATGATATGATTCTGTTTGAAGCTGCGGTACATACATCCAGCAGCCTTTTCCCTACTAGCTTGTATTCAAGAGGTGCCATAGTGAGCACCTTGTCCGCATAGGCGATTACCGACTCGTGAAGTCTGGTAAGATTTTCATCTGTCCCGGCGGCAAGTTTCTCCTTGATGACAGCTACATCGGCATCTGTCATTATGATTCTCGGGTGGTTTTCCGTAGTGAGACCGGAATAGTCCGCTCCTCCGGAATTACCTCCGCCTCCTCCGGAGCCTCCTTGTCCGGGCGTGAATGTCGGCCTTTTGTCGCAAGCGATGAAAAGTGCCGGTATGCATATCGCGAAAAATATGTATTTCAGTAGGTTGCTATGCATAATGATACGGTTTTCAGATTCAATCAGGGATGCCCGAAGTCCGGACATCCCTGAAATTTACCAATTAATCAGGTGCGGGATTGTACACTACTGTTATCTGTTGTCATCGTCCTTCATACAGCGTACGTTGTATCCTGCGGCACGGCCTCCCTGGTCTGACCAGCCGTTTGCATCACGGTAGAACATGCAGTAGACATTGTGATCCGTGCTGGTGTAGTTGCCCCATGAAGAGTTGGACCATACGGCTACGATGTCGTTTGTGTTGTTGCCCGGATTACCGCCGGATGAAGCCCATTTCAGACCGCTGAACGGATAGTAGGATATAACGCCTCCACCGATGTTGTATGTCACATACTTGACATTTCCGAGCGTCGTGAAGTCGGCATCCTTTCCGTTTGCTACTTCTCTTATAACGGCAGGGGATGCCACCATCCAGCCTTCAGGACAAGGGTCGAAGATGGATTTGGTGCCTTTCTCCGCAGACCCGTTCAGGGCTTCGCTGTTGGCATTGCCCCAGAGGTCATCCTTGCGGTCTGTGCGAAGTCCTGTGTGGTCGCCGAGGTACCAGTCTCCTCCATGGTTGGTGGCTCCGTCGGTCTTGAAGAATATTCCCGGCTTTTCGCAGCTGATGCTCAGGTCGGTCACCGATGCGGATTCTATGCCCTCGAATGTACTGAGACCGTTGGCTCCCCATGAGAATGCGAACGGACGTCCCCACTGGTAGTAGGCTCCTACACTGTGCCATGTGGTGTTGTCAGGAGCATAGCCGTTACCGAGATTTCTGTCCATTACGACACCGTTCTGATATTGCTGTTCTGTTATTCCGCCAGGACAGTACCATATGCTGTATGCCCAGAGGTCTTTCTTGTTCTCATCGCAGATGACAACCTTTCCGAACCATCCTAAGTACGATGAATTGGACGGACTGTTGACTATGATGTCGAGTGTATAGTCGCTTCCGATTTCGATGTAGTTCTGCTTCCTGTAGTCCGTGCCGTCATTAGGTGTGGACATGCCGTTGACTGTCAGACAGCTGTGCTGAGGCGAGAGATTGTTCGTAAAGCTGATACGTGCGAACTTAGGCTCGCGGCAGCCGTTGAAATATCCCCTTGCCTTTACATCGAACGTGATTTCCTCATCGTCTACAGTGGCGAGGAAGGTGTTCTGAGGTCCGTATGCCCAGCCTCCGGCAAGGTAACGGGTCTCATGAGTCTCGTACCAAGGGTACGCATCGGCATCGGATTCGCTGATATTGTCGAGGGTTATCGTGTTGACGGCATTTGCCTTCAGTTCCCCGAGGCTGAGCTTGCGCGGGATTGTCACATTCTCGGTCCCGTTCGTCATGCTCACCGATGCATAGACATCCTTGCCGGTAAGGTCTGCCGGAAGAGTCACCATCCAAATTTCCTGAGTGCCTGAAAGGGCGGAAGGTTCCTCGACAGTGACAGTACAGTACGGCCTCGGTGTCGCCGTGGTGACGGACCCGTCTTCAAGACTTACTGCCAGGTCTCCGGCAATGGCTGCATCTTCGCAGTAGAGGGATACGCCTGCAAGGTCATATGCGGAGAATTCGCTGCTGGATACCACGAATTTCACATATGCCACGGCATGGGTAAGCGAGAAGTCGAAAGTCGCTGACGCACCTTCTTCCAGCCCGTCGGCGTCGATATGTACGGCATCATAGGCTGTGGTGTATTTGCCGAGGTGGGAAGTGTCTCCGGCCTTGGCCTGTTTCTGCTCAAGGGAGACGAATGAGTTGACTGCACCGCTCGCATAGTTGGTGAAGGAACTGAACGGATAGTACACAACTATATCCTGTGACGGGATGGATTCCACCGTCTCGTTGAGGACGAAGATGCCGCTGTTCTTGCCGGCATCTTCCGCATTGAGGTATGCCATGGCATTCATGAAGGTAGTCTCCACCCTTGAGATTATGCCTATCTGGTCTCCTTCGGTCCAGAGTACCGGCCATTTGTCGTCACTGCCCTGTTCCCCGATGGAAATTTTCGTATCGGGCCATGCTTCACCGCGGAAATTGACGGATATCCCTGTACCCGGCTCCGGAGTCAATGAAGATTCTTCCATGCTGCATGAAGTCAGTGCGGCAAGGACAATTCCTGAAACTATAAATATCTTTTTCATTGTATCCTGTTTTTAATTGTTAGAGCATAGGGTTGTTGTCATCCAGTGAACCGGCGGAATTCTCTTCGCTGATCCCGTCAGGCTGTCCCTGTGCGATGAAGGTAGTCCAGGCGGAGGAACAGGCCCTTCCTGTGGCGTCATATACGATCACTGCGCTGAGATAGCTCTGGTTGTAGACGAGATTTGTAAGATGTTCGGTGTACGGCATTTCAGTGATTTCCTTTCCGTTTTCCTCCACCCACTGGATCAGCTGGATTTCGCTTGTATTGTATGCGAAATCCTCGTCAAGTTCAGAGATACGGACTGCCGGAACGATTTTGCCTCCGTAGAAGTCCCCTTCTTCAAGTGAAGCAGTGACCGTAGCCTGGTTGTCGGCGTTGCCTGTCACTGCAATTGCAGCCACCGGATTTACTCCGGAAGTCTGGCCGTTGCCTCCCCCTTCTGTGCCATTGTCGCATGAAGTGGCAATGCCGAGCAGGAGCGAAGCTGCAATAAATAAAAATCTTTTCATGTTTATCTGGTTTAAAGTGTTATAAGTGTTCAGTGTTCAAATCATGTGTATCAATAGATCCAGCCCGGGCTTGTACGGAGATTAGGGTTTCTCTGGTGTTCTGCCATAGGTATCGACCATGGCCAGATATTGTTCTGCCAGTACCATGCATATTCCACGGTATTGTCGCCCCACCAGCTCTGTCCTCCATGGATGTCCTGGTTCTTGAACTTGGTCTTCCTGTATGTGCCCCATCTGTTCTCGTCGAAGAAATTGATGGCCTCGACAGGGAATTCCACTCTCCGTTCGTAACGTACCGCTTTCCTCATTTCTTCTTTTGATCCGGCTGAGATCGGAGGCATTCCTGCCCTGCTGCGGACATCGTTGATCTTGTTTGCAGCTTCTGCGAACCTCTCACGCTCGATCAGGGCTTCTGCCCACTGGAGAAGCACGTCGGTGTAGCGGATAAGAGGGAAGTCTGTATAGCACCTCGCACGGTCTATGAGTTCTCCTTTTGTGAACCGGACATATTTCCTGAAGCAGTAGAATGCAGAGGCTCTTTTTTCAAGCCAGAAGTCGCCTCCGTCTGTGCCGCGCTCATAGAGAGGCCATCGCATCTGCTTGCCGATCATATTCTCGTCATTGTTATAGTTTGCCGTATAGCAGTCTACAGGTTCATAAGGAGTGACTATTGTCTGTTTCAGTCGCGGGTCGCGGTTATCGTAGGCTGTCTTTATCCTCGCTTCGTTGCCCTCGTCGAGATAGTATTTGTCAAAGATGTCCTGTCCGCATATTCCTATAGCCTGTGTCCTCAGGTGGTGTTGCTCGTCTTCATAGGCAGGATTGCTCTTCAGCCCGTCCCGGAAAAAGAATACGGCTCTTTGTTTCGGAGTGAGTTCATCCCAATCAATCGGCTGCTGATCAGGATGTGCTTCGTTCCAGTCTTCAGCCCATTCGAACCAGCTGAACGGAGTGCCGTCGCTGTTCTGGTAGTAATCCACGAAGTCTGCCGACGGCTTTACCTCATCCCATCCCGTATAGGTGTCCGATGCTCCGACTGCCTGCTGGATATTGTCGCAGAACCCGGATGCCTCGTCATACTGGATGGCGAAAATCATCTCATTGTCCTTTTCATTGGCGGCCTCGAAGAAATTGATGTAGCTTTCAGGTGTGCCGTCATCCCAGAGGTCGTATCCGCATTCCGATACCTTTTCGAAGTCAGCTATGGCATTGTCGAAGTATTCCGGATGCAGTGGCTCCACCCCCTGTTCCGGATCTACAAGTCCAGGATCGTCTACATCCCATCTTTCCTCATATCCCTGGCTGCCTCTTGCCATCCACATGTAGGCCATTCCCCTGAGAGCGTACGCCGCACCTTTGGACGGCCGTCCGTAGTTCTCCGTCAGGGTGTTGTCAGGCATATACTGGTTGTTGATGCAGTCTGTAAGGTCTGTGATTACCACATTCCATACTTCAGCTGCGGAAGACTGTGTCTTGGTGCACTGTTCGTTGCTGACAGGTTCGAGATATATCGGTACGCCCTGCCAGAACATGTTGGCCCTGTAGTATGCCCATGCCCTCAGAAACTTGGCCTCGCAGATGTATCTCTGGTATGTGGCCTCGTCGAGACCGGCCTTTCCAAGGTTCGCGATGGCATCGTTTGTGGCGTGGATGATGGTGTAGACGAACTGCCACTCGTGGTTTATCTGCCAGTCATTTGCCCTTTTGGTCTCATTGTAGAGGAGATAGATAGGGTAGTTGTTGGAATAGTAGTCGGTGCAGAAACCGAGGGCCTCGATACCGTATTTGTTCAGCCCGTCCAGATTCTCCGACCTGACCTGGGTTCCTTTGTTCTGTTTTCTGTTGAAGAAGGTCTCGTAAAGACCGTTCATCCCTTTTGCGGCGAGTTCCGGGGTGGTCCACATGTTCCCGCTTGCAATCTGGTCGGAAGGTGCCGTGTTCAGCATGTCTGCGCATGATACGGCAGACATCAGGGCCGTCCCGGCAATGATTATGTTAAATATCTTTTTCATATCCAATTAGAATGTTATCTGTGCTCCGAAAGTCACCTGCCTCATGAGAGGATAACCTATTTTGTTGCCCTTTTCCGGGTCAAGACCGGGATATCCCGTGATTGTCAGAAGGTTTTCTCCAGATACGAAGAAGCGGAGCTGCTGTACGTAGAATTTCTTTGTGATGTTCATCGGAAGAGTGTAGCCGAGCTGGACATTCTTGAGCTTCATGTAGTCGCCCTTGTATTCGTAGAATTCGGAAGAGGCCCTGTTGCTTACGGCATCTCCGAAGGTAAGTCTCGGATAAGTTGCCGTCAGGTTTGTCCTGGAGTCTGACGGATTGTCCACATCGAAGAAATAATGGTCGTCAGCCACTCTCTGGCTGATTCCGTGGCCGTTGGTGGTCTGGGTGCCGTTGTAGTAGAGAGCGTTCCAGATGATGTAGAAATCGAATGCTCCCGACCATGTCATGCTGAAGTCGAAGCCCTTCCACTGGAAACCGAGATTGATGCCGAGGTTGTATGATGGAGTGTCGGTGTGGCCGTTGAATACCGAGTCATCAGTGTCCCCGTAGTCGCCGTCCCCGTCAGTGTCGGCATAGAGGAGGTCACCGTACCATAGCTGGTCCTTGCTGAGGGAGGTGACACCATTGAAAGTGTACCCCGATTCAAGCATTGCCTGTGCCCACTTGAAGTCCTGTTCGGTACGTATCATTCCGTCCACAGGCCCAGCATTAGGGTCTACTGCTCCTCCCTGATAGCCTTTGCCGTTTCCAGAATACACTTTCAGAAGGTAGTGCTCGCCGAGAGGGTGCCCTTCGCACAGACGTCCCTGTCCGAAACTTGCTGTCGCATCCGAGTAGTTGTTGGTGTAGGTACCGTTTTCATTCCACTGCTTGATGAGAGGGCCCTTGAAGTGCGTGACCTTATTGTTGTTATATGCGAAGTTGACTCCGACGTAGTAGTTGAAGCTTTTGCCTATACGGTCTTTCCAGTTGACCGTGAGCTCTACGCCCTGGTTCCTGACACGGCCGAGGTTCTGTGGCACACCGGATACGGAGCCCATAGTCATGTAAATGGTCGGTGTGTAGAGGATGTCGCGTGTGTTCTTCAGATAGTAGTCGGCTTCTGCAGTCAGCCTGTTGTCGAAGAATCCCATGTCAAGCCCGATGTCGGTGGTGGAGGTAGTCTCCCATTTCAGGTCTGCATTGCTTAAGGATGAAATGTAAAGGCCTGTGGACGGTTGTCCGTCAATTACTATGTTTTCGGAGTTGTATAAGGCCTGCCATGCATAGTTCCCTATACCCATGTTCGTCCCGGCCTGGCCCCATGAAGCACGGAGTTTCAGGTTCGAGAGCCAGCTGCGTGTGTTTTCCATGAATGCTTCCTCATGGATTTTCCATCCTGCCGAGAATGACGGGAACCAGCCGTATCGGTTGTTGCTTCCGAACTTGGATGAACCGTCGGCACGGAGATTGGCTTCGAACAGATACCGGTTCTTATAGGAGTAGTTGATCCTGCCGAAATATGAGCGTAGACCCCATCCTGCCCTTGCAGTATTTGAGTATGAAGAAAACTCGCTGTATGTGCTCAGGTCATGGAGACTCCAGTCTGTGGCTCCCTTTCTTGAAAGCCCCCATTTCCAGGATTCATACTGGGTGGTAGTGTAGCCTACAAGTGCTCCGACCTCATGGTCACCGAATGTCCCGTTGTATCTGGCAAGAAGTTCGGATGTCAGATAGTAGCTTCGGCTCGTGCTGTTGTTGACGCTGGCGTTTGCAAGATCGGAAGTGCTATACTGGACATTGTTCATGTAGTCCCACATGCCGTTCTGACGACTGTATTTGTGCTCTTCTCCGAATTCCGGGGAATAGTTGAATGTAGCTTCTAAACTGATTCCCTTGTATGGCTTAATGTGTGCGTATACTGAACCGTTGATTCTGGTCTTGACATTATATCCGCCTGAGCCATAAAGTGTGCGGAAAATATTATTTGCATTAGAGCTTTCTTCGGATGCAAGGGCAGGGATTCCCCATGCATTGACATCTCCTGGATATACCCCGGGAGTGGTCTGATAGAGGAGGTTGAAAGCATTCGATACTCCTGCCAAACCATAATCCTGTCTCTGCCCGAAAATACGGGTACCCATTGTAAACCATTTTGTTACGTTAGCTTCTACATTAGCTCTGAAGTTGATCTTCCTCGTGCCGGAATCGATGCCGAAACGGCCCATTACACCTTCGTTGTCGAGATATCCCATGGAAATGAGGTATCTTACCGTCTTTGAACCTCCGGATACTGACAGATTGTGCTCCTGCGAGAATCCTGTCTCGAAAATCTCGTCGAACCAGTCGGTATTTGGGTATGCCGCATAGTTAGGTACTCCCTGTTCGGTCAGTCCATACGGATCCGCGGCCTTTTCTCTCCAAAGGTCGATGTTGGACTGGGAGAAAATGCGGGATGTCCCGAGATTGTCGCAGGATTCGTTGATGAGTTCCATGTGGCGGGCGTAGTCCGATACGAAGTGCAGCTTGTTGTATGGCATCTGGAGTATACCTTTGTAAGAGTAACTTATCTGGGGCCGTCCCTCTTCCCCGCTTTTTGTAGTGATGAGGATGACGCCGTTTGCAGCACGTGTACCGTAGATGGCTGTCGAGGCAGCATCTTTCAGTACTGAGATGGATGCAATGTCGTTAGGATTGACATTTTCCATGCTCCATTCCACACCGTCCACGAGGACAAGAGGCGCATTCGCGTCCACATTATCGTTGACGGTGAAGGAACCGTTGCCCCTGATACGGATTGTGGCCGCATCGTCTCCCGGTTGTCCTGAAGTCTGCATAACGCTCAGTCCGGCTGCCATACCTGCAAGAGCTGCGGAAGTGCTGACAATCGGCCTGCTTTCTGCCAGATCGGAGAAATCGATAGCTGCTACGGAACCGGTGAGGTTGACCTTCTTCTGGACTCCGTATGCGACTACGACCGTCTCTTCAAGCGTCACATTTTCGGTCTGCAAGGTGACGTTGATGACATTTCTTCCGTTGATAGGCTCGGAGAGATTCTTGTATCCGAGACAGGAGAACTGCAGGGTTGCCTTGGGGTCCTTTACTGCCAGATTCCAGTTTCCATCCGCATCGGTAACGGTCGCTTCGTTCGAAGCTGTCATTACCA
>CALVDT010000094.1 GCA_944326385.1 uncultured Bacteroidales bacterium
CATTCCGTCCAACTGAAGCTGAACCGCAGACCGAGAGAAAAACTCAATTTTTCAACCCCGAAGGACGAGTTCTTTAAACTTTTGTTGTAATTTTATCCCGTGTTGCACTTGCTCGTTGACTCTGCCCATTGGAATTTTTTTACTTTTTTATATGCGTTCTTTGAACTTTTGCGTAATTTTACTCCCTATGAATACTCTGATAATGACCTTGTTTTTATTGCTCCTGCCATCGGCCGGAGCAATAGCTTCCGATTATTCTGATGGAGAAAGCATTCCGAAGTTCGATGGAATCGTTTGCATGGAGCATCCGAGGCTGTTCCTCAAAGCGGGAGAGGAGCGGTCCGTGGCTGAAGCAGTGGAAAGTTCTCCTGCCGTGGGGAAGATGCACGATATCGTGATGCGTCGGGCTGATGCCGCGATGTCAGAGCCTCCTGTCACGAGGGTCATGGAAGGGAAGAGGCTGCTTGAGACATGCAGGGTGGCTCTCAAACGTATCTTTGCCTTGTCTTATGCTTGGAGAATGACAGGAAATGACGCATATGCCCGTCGCGCGGAGGAAGAAATGATTGCGGCATGTGCATTCAGCGACTGGAATCCACGTCACTTTCTGGATGTCGGCGAGATGACCATGGCATTGGCCATAGGATACGACTGGCTTTATGATGAACTTTCTCCCGATACCCGCGCAGAGGTTCGTTCGGCTATTATAGGGAAGGCATTTGATGCACTTGGAAACAAGGGGCAGGCATGGTTCTATGATGCAGAGTCGAACTGGAACTCCGTGTGCAATGCAGGTATCGTGGCCGGTGCATTGGCCATATACGAAGACCATCCGGACATGTGTTCCAGTATCATCGGGCGTTCCCTGCAGTCCAACCCGAAAGTTCTGGCTTCGTATGCTCCTGACGGAGGCTACCCGGAGGGCTACATGTACTGGGGCTATGGCTCTGCATTCGAAATCATGCTCATCGCTGCCTTTGAAAGTGCGTGCGGGACTGATTTCGGACTCTCCGAATATCCGGGCTTTCTGGAGTCGGGGCGCTTCATGCAGGCCATGCGCACGCCTTCAGGCGGATGTTACAATTTCAGCGATGCATCGTATGAAGCACATTCCGACCCTATGCTCTTTTGGGTTGCCCGGCGCACAGGCGATAAGTCTCTTCCGTATACGGAGATAGAATATATCGAAAACAATCCTAAGCCTTCGTTTTCAGAAGACAGGCTGCTTCCATTTGCCATTGTCTGCGCGTCGATGACTGAATTGGACGAGGTTGTCCCTCCTGCCTGGAATTTCTGGTTCAGCAGAGGAGTGACACCGGTATTTGCATATCGCTCCGGCTGGGAATCCCGGGATGACACATATTTCGGCATCAAGGGAGGCACACCGTCATCGGGCCATTCACATATCGACGGCGGCTCATTCATTTATGAAAGGAAAGGTGTGCGATGGGCTCTCGATTTGGGCATGCAGAACTATTATTCGTTGGAAAAATACGGACTTGACATCTGGGATGCATCTCAGGATGGGGACAGGTGGAAGGTGTTCCGGTATGTTAACATGGCTCACAATACCGTTTCCATAAAGGATTCCCTGCACAAGGTTTCTGCTCGGGCGGAAATAATCGATACATTTTCCATGGACTGCAGAAAGGGGGCTGTCGTGGATCTTTCGGAACTTTTCCCGCAGTTTGAGAAAGTCGTCAGGACAGCGGTATTGGACCGGAATGACAATCTTCACATCGAAGATGTCATCGAGCCGGGGAATTCTTCGCGCCGAGTGGTCTGGATGATGAATACGGAGGCTTCGCCTGAGATAGTTTCGGAGAACGAGATAAGGCTCGAGTGTCGCGGGCGGGCAATGTCAGTGTCATTTGCTGCTTCGTCGCAGTTTGAGATCAAAATCCTGTCCAATGCTCCTGTGACAGGATATGATGCCCCGAATAAGGACACCAGCCGCATCTGTCTGGAAATGACTACAGTCCCGGGTACCCAAGCATTCATCAGCACAGACTTCCGTCTTGAGTGATTTCATATGACTTTCCACTCGCTGATGCGTCTGTCGGCTGCAGAGAAGTTGATACCTATTTTGTAAATCCGACGTGAATCGGCTGCAAACGGTCTGTCATAGCCTTTGTCCTCGATCTGTCTTAAAGCGTCGTCAGCGGAAGAATCCGTCTTGATTTCGATGATATAGACGAATTTTGGAGTTTGCATGAGGATGTCGCTGCGGTCGTTGCTGGTCTGTTTTTCAGTCTGGACATATTCACCGAGCAGTTCGAAAATGATGTACATGGCGTACTGGAAATCCTTTTCGGCATCGCCCTGGATCTGGTAGTTTGCCCGGGCGAAGAGCCCCTCCAGGATTTTCATCATCTCCTCCGGCCGGCCGTTGCGGACTTCGCGGGCCATTTTGCTGACAAGAGTGGCTCCGGAAGACTGCTCTCCGGGTATGTAATACTGGAACAGGAATTTCAGGAAACCGGTCTTGACCTCCCTGTTGGGGAAGCCGAGGCGGTAAATGCCGAACTCTTCATCATATTCCGTAATAGTCAGATATCCTGTCTGGAAAAGCAGCGGGACAGGGTTTTCGAAAACGGTGCTCACGGTACTCAGCAGGGAAGAATCAGCTTCTTCATCGGAAAGCCCGGTAATGTCGAAGGCCGTCTCCTGCATTACCTTGACCAGCATGTTCGGTGTCCCGGTTTCAAACCAGTATTCACTGAAAATCTTTTCCTTGAGAGTATTCAGGAGGCTGAACGGATTGTACATTCCCTCGGAATTCCTGCAGAAATGATATCCGTCGTACATTTCGGCGAGTCTTTCATAGCATTGTCCGACAGTCATGGAGTTGGCTTCGGCCAGTTCCTTCACCCCGTCATCGAAATAGCTGTGAAGATCATTGTCGGAAATTCCGCAGATGTCTGCATATCTCGGCAGCATGGAAATGTCGGACAGATTGTTCAGCCCGCTGAACACGCTGAGTTTCCCTATCTTGCTGACACCTGTCAGAAACCCGAATTTTATGTATCCGTCTTTTTCTTTAAGGACACTGTAGAAGCCTTGCAACGTATTTCTGAAATAGTCGCAAAGTTCCGGATTGTCCAAATTATCGATTATGGGCTTGTCGTATTCATCGATCAGAATGGCCGTTTCCGTTCCTGTTTTGGCCCATACGGCATCTATTATTGTGGAAAAACGTACGCTGAGAGTCTTGTAGATTCTTTTTACATCGTATTCGCTTTCCCATTTTTCCAGGAACTTAGTTATCTTGTCATCCAAATCTTCTTTGGACCTGTATGAAGCACCGCTCAAATCCAGATGCAGGACCGGATACTTTTTCCATTCCTTTTCCAATCTTTCCAAGGCAAGTCCTCCGAACAGTTCCCTTTTACCCTGGAAATATGCTTCCATCGTGGAGACCAAAAGACTTTTTCCGAATCTTCTCGGCCTGCTCAGGAAATAATATTTTCCGGTCGAAGCGAGATCGAATATCTTGTCGGTCTTGTCCACATAGACATAGCCACCTTTGCGGAGACTTTCAAAATTCTGGATTCCGATAGGGTACAGCATGACATGAAAACCGTTGAAGTCAAACAAACATCGGCCCCACAACCCGTTCGGAGCCGTCGTCATTGCCCGGCCCGGGCAACATCATCCACGAAGATAGCAATTTTCAGCCATTCCGCAATGTCATCCCGGGCGGAGCCGAGGGAGCTACGCCCGAAATGCCTTACCACCCCACAAAAAAGCCTGCCAAAAGTCATGGCAGGCTTCTTTCGATATTTGCAAATTCCATATTGGAATACACGTGCGTCAGAAGAGTCCGCTAAAGTTCGCTCATCGCCTTCTGATACTCTTCCATCGGAGCGACCAGGATCTCCTGGAACTCCTTCTGGCCGGTACCGGCAGGGATTGCGTGACCGCAGATGACATTTTCCTTGAGTCCTTCGAGAGTATCCACACGGCCGCGGATAGCAGCTTCGCTGAGCACTTTAGTAGTCTCCTGGAATGACGCGGCGGAGATGAAGCTGTTTGTCTTCAACGCTGCACGGGTAATTCCCTGGAGCACCTGGCTCGCCGTGGCCGGTTTGGCTTCGCGGAGTACCATCATTTTCAGACCCTGACGTTCGAGTGAGGAATTCTCGCTCCTCATCTCGCGGGCGGAAATGATTTCACCGACAGAGTATTTCTCTGAATCCCCGGCATCTGTGATGATGAACTTGCCGTAGATATTGTCGTTGGTATCCATGAACACCCACTTGTCCACCAGTTCTTCCGGCAGGAAGTCCGTGTCTCCCGGATCGTTTATCTGGACTTTCCTCATCATCTGCCTTACGATGATCTCGAAGTGCTTGTCGTTGATCTTCACACCCTGGAGACGGTAAACCTCCTGGATCTCGTTGACGATGTACTCCTGAACCTTGATAGGACCGAGGATGTCGAGGATGTCAGTAGGGGAGACTGCACCGTCCGAAAGCCTCATGCCGGCTTTCACATAGTCGTTCTCCTGGACAAGTATCTGCTTGGTAAGAGGTACAAGGTATCTCTTTTCCTGGCCGGACTTGTTCTTGATGATTATCTCGCGGTTTCCTCTCTTGATCTTGCCCATGATCACCTCTCCGTTGATTTCGGATACTATGGCAGGGTTCGACGGGTTACGTGCCTCGAACAGTTCTGTGACGCGCGGAAGACCTCCCGTGATATCGCTTGACTTTCCGATTGCACGCGGGATCTTGATGATTATGTCTCCGACTTTCAGGTCGTCACCGTCATTCACCATGACATGGGCACCGACAGGAAGATTGTACTGCTTCTTGCTCTCACCGTTCTCATCGATGATGTTGATGGTCGGGTTCTTGGACTTGTCTCGCGATTCGATGATGACCTTGTCCCTGTTCAGGGAGTATTCATCAGCTATTTCCTCGCGGTAAGTCACACCGTCTATCATGCTGTCGAAACGTGCCTTTCCGGCAGCCTCGATGATTGTGATGGCATTATATGCATCCCATTCACAGATGAGATCGCCCTTCTTGACCTTCTCTCCGTCTTTCTTGTAAAGCACTGAGCCGTAAGGGACATCATACTGCGAGTAGGTGATGCCGGTGTTTTCGTCTATGATGCGGACTTCAGTAGTACGGCTGACCACGACATCCTGTACGGAACCGTCGTCTGAAACTCTCTGGATGGTCCTGAGTTCTTCATATTCGAGCTTGCCTTCGTACTTGGACGTGATTGAGCTCTCGGATGCCGTACTTGATGCTGTACCTCCGACGTGGAATGTACGGAGCGTAAGCTGTGTACCAGGCTCTCCGATTGACTGCGCCGCAATCACACCGACCACCTCTCCCTTCTCTACCATCCTTCCGGAAGCGAGGTTTCTTCCGTAGCACTTCGCACATACGCCCTTGCGGGATTCGCATGTCAGCACCGAACGGATTTCCACCTGTTCGATAGGGAGGGATTCGATCTTCGCTGCAATCTCTTCCGTGATCTCCTCACCGGCAGGGAGTATGAGCTCACCTGTAAGAGGGTTGAAGATATCGTGAACGGAAGTCCTTCCCAGAATCCTTTCACCGAGTGATTCCACAATCTCGTCCTTGCTCTTGATTGCAGTGGCGATAAGACCTCTGAGCGTGCCGCAATCTTCTTCATTTATGATCACGTCATGCGATACATCCACGAGACGGCGGGTAAGGTATCCTGCGTCAGCTGTCTTCAATGCAGTATCCGCAAGACCTTTACGTGCACCGTGGGTGGAGATGAAGTATTCAAGCACAGTCATTCCTTCCTTCAGGTTGGATATGATAGGGTTCTCGATGATCTCAGCACCCTGCGCTCCGGACTTCTGAGGTTTTGCCATAAGTCCTCGCATACCGCAAAGCTGCTTGATCTGCTGTGTTGAACCACGGGCTCCGGAATCCAGCATCATGTATACAGGGTTGAATCCCTGCTGGTCGTTGGATATCTGTTTCTCCACTATGCCGGTGATCTTGTTGTCGATGGAGGTCCACAGGTCGATCACCTTGTTGTACCGTTCATTGTTTGTTATGAATCCCATCGAGAAATTGTTCTTGATGGATTCCACGGTCTTGTAGCCGTTCTCGATGAGAGACTCCTTCTCTTCAGGGATGATGACATCGCCGAGGTTGAATGAAAGTCCGCCCTTGAATGCCATCGAGTATCCAAGGTTCTTAATGTCATCGAGGAACTGCGCCGTACGTGCAATTCCGGTATTCTTTATCACCACGGAGATGATCTTCCTGAGGGACTTCTTTCCGAGCACTTCATTTATGTATGGAACCTCTTCAGGTACAAGCTGGTTCACGATGATCCTTCCCGGAGTGGTGCTGACCATCTGATAGCCTTCGCTCAGGTTCTGCTTGTTCTTCGGAAGCCTTACGTTTATCAGTGCATGGATGTCGATGGCCTTCTCGTTGAGGGCTATGATCACCTCTTCCGGTCCGTAGAAATTCATTCCTTCGCCTTTTGCTCCTGCGCGTGGTTTTGAAATGTAGTACAGACCGAGCACCATGTCCTGCGACGGTACGGTGATAGGAGTACCGTTGGCAGGATTGAGGATGTTGTGCGAGCCGAGCATGAGCAGCTGAGCTTCAAGTATGGCCGCGTTGCCGAGAGGCAGATGTACTGCCATCTGGTCACCGTCGAAGTCTGCGTTGAATGCCGTACATGCAAGCGGATGCAGCTGGATTGCCTTGCCCTCGATCATCTTCGGCTGGAATGCCTGGATACCGAGCCTGTGGAGAGTCGGTGCACGGTTCAGGAGAACCGGATGCCCCTTCATCACATTCTCGAGGATGTCCCAGATGACCGGATCCTTCCTGTCCACAATCTTCTTTGCGGATTTCACGGTCTTTACGATTCCCCTTTCAATCAGTTTCCTGATGATGAACGGCTTGTAAAGCTCTGCCGCCATGAATTTAGGCAGACCGCATTCGTGCATCTGGAGTTCCGGCCCCACGACAATCACAGAACGTGCCGAGTAGTCTACACGTTTTCCGAGCAGATTCTGGCGGAATCGTCCCTGTTTTCCTTTAAGGCTGTCTGACAATGATTTGAGAGCCCTGTTTGCTTCGCTCTTCACTGCATTCGACTTCTTTGAGTTGTCGAACAGCGAGTCTACGGCTTCCTGAAGCATGCGCTTCTCGTTTCTGAGGATAACTTCAGGCGCCTTGATCTCTATGAGCCTTTTCAGACGGTTGTTCCTTATGATAACCCTTCTGTAGAGGTCATTGAGGTCGGATGTCGCGAAACGTCCTCCATCCAGCGGCACGAGAGGCCTCAGGTCCGGCGGTATGACCGGAATATTCTTGAGGATCATCCATTCTGGCCTGTTCACGCCTTTTGACTCCTGGAACCATTTCACGATGCTGAGTCTTTTCAGGGCTTCAGTCCTCCTCTGCTGGGAGGTTTCTTTCATCATTCTCTGGCGGAGATCCTTTGCAAGCTCGTCGACATCGATCTCTTTCAGGAGTTCATAGATTGCCTCTGCACCCATTCCTGCTCTGAACTTGTCCGGATCATCATTCGGAAGGTTCTGGTTTTCAGGCATTGAATCCAGAATGTCAAGATATTCCTCTTCTGCGAGAAGTTCCAGTTTCATCTTTCCGGTCGTACCCGGGTTGATGATTATGTACTTCTCATAGTAGATTACTGCCTCGAGTTTCTTTGCCGGTATGCCGAGCAGGGCGGCTATCTTGTTCGGTGATGACTTGAAGTACCAGATATGTGCTACAGGAACGGTGAGTTCAATATGTCCCATCCTTTCCCTTCTTACTTTCTTCTCGGTAACTTCCACACCGCAACGGTCGCAGACAATGCCGCGGTATCTGATTCTCTTGTATTTGCCGCAATGGCATTCGTAATCCTTTGTCGGACCGAAAATCTTTTCACAGAAAAGGCCGTCTCGCTCCGGTTTGTAGGTCCTGTAGTTGACTGTCTCAGGCTTCAGGACCTCTCCTGAAGACCTTGCCTTGATGTCTTCAGGGGAAGCGAGTGAAATGCTGATTCTTTCGAAATTGCTTTTAACCTTGTTTTCTTTATTAAAAGTCGGCATATTTCTAAAATTTCAAATTGTCTGTAAATTAATCCAATGTGACTTTCAGTCCAAGTCCTCTGAGCTCATGGAGCAATACATTCAAGGATTCCGGAATGCCAGGTGTAGGCATGAGGTCACCTTTGACAATGGCTTCGTATGCCTTCGACCTTCCGGTGACATCGTCCGACTTGACAGTGAGGATTTCCTGAAGTACATTGGCCGCACCGAATGCTTCCAGTGCCCATACCTCCATTTCTCCGAATCTCTGTCCTCCGAACTGTGCCTTACCGCCGAGAGGCTGCTGTGTGATGAGAGAGTATGGCCCGATGGATCTTGCATGCATCTTGTCATCCACCATGTGTCCGAGCTTGATCATGTAGATGACCCCGACTGTCGCAGGCTGGTCGAACCAGTCTCCTGTCCCACCGTCTCTCAGGTAAGTCTTTCCATATCTTGGAAGTCCGGCCTTGTCTGTGTATTTGCATATGTCCTCAAGGGTGGCTCCGTCGAAGATAGGGGTGCTGAATTTCAGTCCGAGCTCTTCGCCTGCCCATCCGAGCACTGTCTCGTATATCTGTCCGAGGTTCATACGGGAAGGTACACCGAGCGGGTTCAGTACTATATCCACAGGGGTTCCGTCCTCAAGGAAAGGCATGTCCTCATCCCTTACGACCTTCGCTACGATACCTTTGTTACCGTGGCGTCCTGCCATCTTGTCTCCGACAGTGATCTTCCTTTTCTTGGCTACATAGACCTTTGCGAGCTGCATGACTCCGTTCTGGAGTTCATCTCCGACCTTGATCTTGTCGACCACTCTCTTATGTTTGGCCAGTGCTTCCTTGTATGCGATACAGTAATTGTTTATCAATTCCTTGATAAGCTGGTTGGCATCCTTGTCGGCAGTCCATTTGCTGGAGTTTATGTTTTCGTAGTTGATGCCTCTGAGGTCGGCTACTGTGATGTCCTTGCCTTTTGCTATCACCTCAGTCCCGTCAAGTTCGAAAATCCCTGCACTCTTCTTGCCTCCGGCCAATACCGTAAGCTTGTCGATGAACTTGTTCCTGAGTGCTTCCGATTTCTGGTTGAACTCTTCCTCGACAATCTCGATCTTCGCTTTCTGGTCGGCCTTTGCCCCTTTACGGTTGATTTCCTTGCCGACCTTCGCGTAGAGAGCCGTCTTTATCACAGTTCCTCTGAGTGAAGGTGTGGCTTTCAGGGATGCGTCCTTGACATCTCCGGCCTTGTCTCCGAAGATTGCACGCAGAAGTTTTTCTTCCGGCGACGGGTCGCTTTCTCCCTTAGGCGTGATCTTTCCTATCATTATGTCGCCCGGCTCGATGTGTGCACCTACGCGGATTATACCGTTCTCGTCAAGATTCCTTGTGGCATCTTCGCTGACGTTAGGTATATCCGAGGTAAGTTCTTCCATACCGCGCTTGGTGTCCCTGACTTCAGAAATATACTCGTCGACATGCACCGAAGTAAGTATATCCCATCTGATCATCCTTTCAGACAGCACTATGGCGTCCTCATAGTTGTAGCCTTTCCAAGGCATGAACGCTACCTTGAGGTTTCTTCCGAGTGCAAGCTCACCGTCCTGTGTGGCGTAGCCTTCCGTTATTACCTGCCCTTTCTCGACCTTGTCGCCCTTACGCACGATAGGTTTGAGGAGGATTGTGGTGCTTTGGTTGGTCTTCCTGTATATAGGGAGTTTGTACACGGTTATCTCAGGAGCAAAGCTCACGAATTTCTCGTCATCGGTATGTTCGTACTTGACATGGATTTCGTTTGCATCCACATATACGACTTCTCCCTTGCCTTCTGCGATCACCTGTGTCCTTGAATCGAGGCAGACTCTTTCTTCAAGCCCTGTTCCCACGATAGGGGACTCCGGGTTGAGGAGAGGAACTGCCTGTCTCATCATGTTCGCTCCCATCAGGGCCCTGTGTGCGTCATCGTGCTCAAGGAACGGAATCAGCGATGCTGCGACAGAGGCAATCTGGTTCGGAGCCACGTCCATCAGGTCTACCTCGCCTTTTGTAACCACAGGGAAGTCTGCCCCGTAGCGGCATTGTATCCTGTCTTCGAGGATATTCCCGTCGTTGTCCATCTTGACTTTTGCGAGGGACACCATCTTGTTTTCCTCATCCTCGGCGCTCATGTAGACCCAACCTCCTGAGCTGAGATCCACCTTGCCGTTCTCCACCTTGCGGTATGGAGTCTCGATGAATCCGAGATCGTTTATCCTCGCATAAACGCAGAGTGAGGAGATAAGACCGATGTTCGGGCCTTCAGGTGTCTCGATAGGGCAGAGACGGCCATAATGCGTATAGTGTACGTCGCGGACCTCGAATCCTGCCCTGTCCCTGGAAAGACCTCCAGGACCGAGTGCCGAAAGACGGCGCTTGTGCGTCATCTCCGACAGCGGATTGGTCTGGTCCATGAACTGCGAGAGCTGGCTTGTGTCGAAGAACGAATTGATCACTGAGGACAGGGTCTTCGCATTGATCAGGTCAGTCGGGGCGAACTGCTCGCTGTCCCTTACGTTCATCCTCTCGCGGATTGTCCTGGCCATTCTGGCAAGTCCTACACTGAACTGGTTTGCCAGCTGTTCTCCAACTGTCCTGATTCGCCTGTTGCTGAGATGGTCGATATCATCGACAGTCGCCTTCGAGTTGATAAGCTGGATAAGGTACTTGATGATCTCTATGATATCAGTGTTTGTAAGTACCCTGGTCTCTACAGGAATGGTGAGATTCAGCTTCTGGTTCAGACGGTAACGTCCTACATCCCCGAGATCGTATCTCTTCTCGGAGAAGAACAGCTTGTCTATCACATCCCGGGCAGTAGCCTCATCAGGCGGTTCCGAGTTGCGGAGCTGTTTGTAGATATAGTTGATCGCTTCAGTCTCCGTATTGGTAGGATCCTTCTGGAGCGTATTGTATATGATTGCGTACTCGTTGACGTTGGTATCCTCCTTCTGGAGCAGGATAGTCTTCACGTCAGTGTCTGCAAGCTTCTCTATCGTGTCTTCACCGAGGATTTCGCCTCTTTCCACGATTGCCACGGTCCTTTCCACAGGGATTACCTCTCCCGTGTCTTCATCCACGAAGTCTTCGAACCATGTCTTCAGGACTTTTGCAGCGAGTTTCCTTCCTTCATTCTTCTTCAGGTTTTCAGGAGTGGCCTCAATTTCGTCGGCAAGCCCGAAAATGTCTATTATATCCTTGTCACTGTTGAACCCGATGGCTCTGAGCAGCGTAGTGACAGGTAACTTTTTCTTTCTGTCGATGTATGCATACATGACATTGTTTATGTCAGTGGCAAACTCGATCCATGAACCCTTGAACGGGATAATTCTGGCAGAATAAAGCTTTGTGCCGTTAGCATGAACACTTTGCCCGAAGAACACACCCGGGGATCTGTGCAGCTGCGAAACTATGATCCTTTCAGAACCGTTTATGACAAAAGTACCTCCCGGTGTCATGTACGGAATATTGCCGAGGTAAACATCCTGTATCTTCGTATCGAAGTCCTCATGCTCGGGATCACTGCAGGACAGGCGCAATTTCGCCTTCAGCGGCACGTTGTATGTCAAACCTCTTTCGAGACACTCGTCGATGGAATACTGCGGAGGATCGATGAAATAGTCGATGAACTCCAGCTTGTAGTTGTTCCTTGTGTCTTCTATTGGAAAAATCTCCTGGAAAACCTGGTACAGCCCTTCGTTTTTCCTGTTTTCAGGCGTCGTGTCGAGCTGGAAGAAGTCCCTGAAGGATTTCAGCTGTACTTCCAGCAGGTCCGGATATTCAAGGAGTATTTTTGAAGATGCAAAAGAAATTCGTTGATTTTTGGTGTTTTGTGACATCTTTTTGCCTTTTGTATTTGAGAAAAACTAAATACGACAAAAAGGTTTAGGGTCGTATCCTGGCCCTAAACCTGAATCGTTGTCCCCGTCCGGGGAAGGATGAAGTTATTTAATCTCAACTTCAGCTCCAGCCTCTTCGAGGGCGGCTTTGATCTGCTCAGCCTCGGCTTTAGAAACTTTCTCCTTGATCACTGCATCCGGTGCCTTGTCAACGAGATCCTTAGCCTCTTTAAGTCCAAGAGCTGTGATGTCCTTAACAGCCTTTACTACGCCAAGTTTAGCCTGGCCAGCTGACTTGAGGATTACATCGAACTCAGTCTGTTCTGCAGCAGCAGCTTCACCTGCTCCAGCTGCTGGACCTGCTACTGCCACTGCAGCAGCTGCCGGCTCGATTCCGTACTCTTCTTTGAGGATTGTTGCCAATTCCTGAACGTCTTTTACAGAAAGGTTTACCAACTCTTCTGCAAGTGCTTTAATATCTGCCATAATTGTAATTATTTAAAATGTTTATTGTTTTATTCTCTTTCTGAAAGGGTCTTGACGATACCTGCAAGTTTTCCGCCTGCTGACTGGAGAGCAGATACAACATTGCGTGCAGGTGACTGGAGCAATCCGACAATTTCGCCAATGAGTTCCTCACGGGACTTGATATTGCAAAGTTCATTGAGCTTCTCAGCTCCGACAAATGCACATTCCTGTACATATGCTCCTTTCAATGCCGGTTTTTCGCTTCCTTCGTCAAGATATTTCTTGATGAGCTTTGCCGGTGCGTTAGGAGTTTCGGTGTACATTATCGCAGTCGGCCCTTCAAGGATGCCGAGGAGCAGATTTGCCTCCTCATTCTCCATCTTTTCTACAGCCTTGTGGAAAAGAGTGTTCTTGACTACGACGAGCTTTATGTTCTTTTCAAAGCAGTCCTTGCGGAGTTTTGCAGTCTGTTCAGCATTCAGTCCCGAGATGTCCGTGATGTAGAAATTCGGAGTCTCCTGGATTTGTGCTGCAATTGATTCAAGTATCTGCGTTTTTTCTTCTTTTCTCATAACTTTGAATTTTATTATTCAGCACTACTGAATGATTTGATATCTAATTTTACTCCGGGACTCATCGTTGTGCAGATCGATGCACTCTTCATGTATGTTCCCTTCAAAGACTGCGGTTTCAACTTGATAATGGCTGAAATCAGCTCCTGTGCATTCTCGCATATCTGCTGTGCAGTGAAGGATGCTTTGCCTATGGCAGCATGTACTATACCGGTCTTGTCGACCTTGAAGTCTATCTTACCGGCCTTCACCTCTTTGACGGCGTTTCCGACCTCCATGGTCACTGTGCCTGTCTTAGGGTTCGGCATGAGACCTCTCGGTCCGAGAATCCTACCGATAGCACCAACCTTTGCCATCACAGATGGAGTACAGATGATGACATCAACGTCAGTCCATCCCCCTTTTATCTTTTCAATGTATTCATCAAGTCCTACGAAATCTGCACCTGCTTCTTTGGCTTCGCTCTCCTTGTCAGGAGTACAGAGCACAAGCACCCTTGTCTGCTTACCTGTTCCGTTAGGAAGTGTAACGACGCCACGTACCATCTGGTTAGCCTTACGCGGGTCTACACCGAGGTTGACAGAAAGTTCGACTGAAGCATCGAATTTTGTATAGGTGATTTCCTTGACGATTTCACATGCTTCAGATAGCTTATATTCCTTGGCCGCATCATATTTGGCCATAACCGTTTTCTGGTTTTTTGTAAGTTTACTCATTTTGCGTGTGATTTTTAGATGTCGGCAGGAAATTCACCT
Organism: uncultured Bacteroidales bacterium; assembly: GCA_944326385.1. Taxonomy (GTDB): domain Bacteria; phylum Bacteroidota; class Bacteroidia; order Bacteroidales; family UBA932; genus Cryptobacteroides. The sequence goes on from CALVDT010000094.1 coordinate 13,720, forward strand.
TCCACTTTGATACCCATGCTTCTTGCTGTTCCTGCAACCATGGTCATGGCTGACTTGAGAGTGAATGCATTGAGATCCGGCATTTTGGATTCAGCTATTGTCTTCACCTGATCCCAGGTGATAGTTGCGACTTTATTTCTGTTCGGCTGGTCTGAACCTTTCGAGATTTTGGCAGCTTCCTTCAACTGTACAGCCACAGGGGGTTGCTTTACCTCAAAAGAGAAAGACTTGTCGCTGTAGACTGTAATCACTACAGGCAATACTTTACCAGCGCTGTCCTGGGTACGGGCATTGAACTGTTTGCAGAAATCCATTATGTTCAAACCCTTTGAACCGAGTGCCGGTCCTACTGGAGGTGATGGATTAGCTGCGCCACCTTTGATCTGGAGTTTGATAAACCCGGTAACTTCTTTAGCCATAATTCTGATTATTCTTTAGTTACTTGTGTAAAGTTGAGTTCGAGCAGTGTTTTCCTGCCAAAGATCATAACCATTACCTTGATCTTGCTTCTGTCCTCGACAATCTCTTCCACAGTGCCGTCGAATCCGCTGAAAGGTCCGTCAGTGATCTTGACTGCTTCTCCGATCTTGTAGTCCACAATGGTCTCTCCTTCGTTGACAGCCTTTTCATCCTGTTCCCCGAGAATCCTTTTCACTTCGGAATCCCTCAATGGTATCGGGACTTTCTCTTCCTGGACTTTCCCGGAACCTCTGCTTACATCACGTTTCTCGGTAAGGAAACCTGACATGTGCGGAACTTCATTCCTGATTATGTACTGAAGTTCACCTGTAAGTTCCGCCTCAATCAGCACATAGCCGGGATAGAAAAGCCTTTCCTGGGCAATTCTTTTCCCGTCTTTGATTTTGTACACTTTTTCAGTCGGAACTATGACTTGCGAAACATAATCCTGAAGTCCACATCTTTCAATCTCCTTCTCGAGATATTCCTTGGCCTTCTTTTCTTTTCCGCCTGCTGCTCTCAGTACATACCATTTCTTGTTGTTCTCACTCATATCACTGACTGATTACATGGTGTAGATGAAAGTCATCAGATGACGGAAAGCGAAGTCCATAGCGAATATGACGACTGCAAAGATCAGCGTTGCCACCATGACAAGGATTGCTGAACTCTGAAGCTTCTCCCAAGTAGGCCATGAGACTTTCTTGGTCAACTCGGTGTAAGATTCCTTAAGATAGTTTATGAACTTTCTCATCTTTACTTTAAATGGACATCGCGAATTGGAAGCTTACTGCAATGTCTGTTACACAATTACCAAATCGTAACCTTTGATATTTGCAGGGGAAGCAGGATTCGAACCCACATCGACGGTTTTGGAGACCGCTGAACTACCCTTGTTCTATTCCCCTAAAAATAAGGGGTGCCGATGAGGACACCCCTCGAAAATATATCCTGAAAATGATTATTCAAGAATCTTGGTTACCTGACCGGCACCTACTGTACGTCCACCTTCACGGATTGCGAAACGAAGACCTTCGTTAAGTGCTACCGGATAGATGAGATCTACAGTGATGGTTACGTTATCGCCAGGCATTACCATCTCTGTTCCCTCTGGAAGAGTGATCTCTCCAGTGATATCGAGGGTACGGATGAAGAACTGAGGACGATAGTGGTTGTGGAATGGAGTATGACGGCCACCTTCGTCTTTCTTCAGTACATAGATCTCAGCCTGGAATTTCTGGTGAGGATGGATTGTTCCCGGTTTAGCAAGAACCTGACCTCTCTTGATCTCCTTCTTGTCGATACCACGGAGAAGAAGACCTACGTTATCACCAGCCTCTCCTTCATCGAGGATCTTACGGAACATCTCGACACCTGTTACGACAGTCTTCTTAGGCTCTTCACCGAGACCTACGATTTCAACCTCGTCGCCAGTGTGTACAACACCTGTCTCGATACGGCCTGTAGCAACAGTACCACGACCAGTGATTGAGAAGATGTCCTCGATAGGCATCAGGAACGGTTTCTCGTTGTCCCTTGGAGGGATTGGAATATATTCGTCAACTGCGTCCATGAGTTCGATGATCTTTTCCTCATATTTAGGGTCACCGTTGAGTGCACCGAGGGCAGATCCGCGGATGATAGGAGCGTTGTCACCGTCGAAGCTGTAGAATGAGAGCAGGTCACGGATTTCCATCTCTACGAGGTCGAGCATCTCCGGATCGTCTACAAGGTCAACCTTGTTCATGAAAACGACGATTCTCGGAACGTTCACCTGACGGGCGAGAAGGATGTGCTCACGTGTCTGAGGCATAGGACCGTCAGTAGCGGCAACTACCAGAATAGCACCATCCATCTGAGCGGCACCTGTTACCATGTTCTTCACGTAGTCAGCGTGACCCGGGCAGTCTACGTGTGCGTAGTGACGGTTTGCAGTCTGATATTCTACGTGTGCGGTGTTAATTGTGATACCACGCTCTTTCTCTTCAGGGGCGTTATCGATAGAATCGAATGAACGGATTTCTGACAGACCCCTTTTGGCGAGGACAGTGGTGATAGCAGCTGTCAAAGTAGTTTTACCGTGGTCAACGTGGCCGATCGTACCGATGTTAACGTGCGGTTTGTCTCTTTTAAAGGTTTCTTTAGCCATAATTTTATATTTTAATTGAGTATAATATACACAAAAAAAGCAGAGCCGGTGATGAGATTTGAACTCATGACCTCTTCCTTACCAAGGAAGCGCTCTACCCCTGAGCTACACTGGCGTAGTTAATTTTGAGCGGAAGACGAGGTTCGAACCCGCGACCCTTAGCTTGGAAGGCTAATGCTCTACCAACTGAGCTACTTCCGCATTTTTTCGTTTCTTTTTTGCGATGACTTCGTCATTCTTCGTATCGTCGGTCGGTCATTTACGGAAGTAAACTCCCTTCCTCCTCACTCGACTTCCTTGTCCTCACAAAAAAATAAACTTCAAAAAACTTTTGTGGGAGAAGATGGATTCGAACCACCGAAGGTATAAACCAGCAGATTTACAGTCTGCCCCATTTGGCCACTCTGGTATTCTCCCGTTTTTTTCGTTTCTTTCGGGCGGTTCCTTTGTCGGACTTCTCATCCTCGCTCCTCACAACCTACAGGTTGCTGCGTTGCTCGCCGCTTGTCCTTCTTGGACTCATCCCGAAATAAACTTCAAAAATTTTGTTTTATTTTGCGGTCTTCTTCGTCGGACTTCACATCCTCGGTCAGCCATTTACGTGAGTAAACTCCTTTCCTCGTCGTTTGTCCGTCTTGAATCCCTTCCAAAATTTAATTTCAAAAAACTGAGCCGATGGAGGGAATCGAACCCACGACCCCGAGATTACAAATCACGTGCTCTAGCCAACTGAGCTACATCGGCGATTCCCGTCAAGAGTACATCGCTCCGTAAGGGATTGCAAAGATAGATATTATTTCTAATTCTCCAAAATCTTTTTGGTTTTTTCTTTCAAATCTTCCATTTCCTTTCTCAGAACATCATATATGCCCTCAGTGTCGTATCCGCATTCTGCTCTCAGTTCGTTCTGTGAGCCCTGCGTGATGAACCTGTCCGGGATTCCAAGGCCTCTGACCCTGATCCCGAGACCTTTCCCTGCGACAAATTCTGAAACTTCTCCGAACAGCCCGCCCTTAAGGCAGCCATCCTCGATTGTAACGATAAGGCTGAACCTTTCAGCAACCTCTTCAAGAATACCTTTGTCGACAGGCTTTATATACCTTATATTATATATGGCAGGATTTCTTCCTGTCTCTTCTCCAAGCCTGACTGCAGCCTCGTAAGCCCTGTTCGCCGCCGGACCTGCACAAATCACAGCCACTCCGGTGCCGTCAATCATCTTTTCCCCTTTTCCCGGTTCCATTGTATTGAAGGCCGTGTTCCTCCAGTCCACACCTTCACCGTAGCCTCTCGGATATCTGATTATGAACGGACTGCCCTCATGGAGCGATGCCGCGTACATCATGTTCTTCAGTTCCGTTTCATTCCGCGGGGCTGCAATGATTATCCCTGGGATGCTCCTGTAGGCTGCCATGTCGAAACATCCGTGATGGGTCGCACCGTCTTCACCTACCAGGCCGGCCCTGTCGAAACAAAGCACTACTCCGAGTTTCTGCAATGCCGCGTCGTGGATTATCTGGTCGTATGCCCTCTGCGAGAATGATGAATAGATATTGCAGAACGGCTTCATACCCGCTGCCGCGAGGCCTGCGGAAAACGTGACTGCATGTTCTTCTTCGATGCCGACGTCGAAGAATCTCTCCGGTATCTCCTTTGCCAGAATATTCATCCCGCATCCGGATGCCATGGCCGGGGTGATCCCGGCTATCCTGCTGTCATTCCTGGCCAGTTCCAGGAGGACTTCACCGAAAACATCCTGATAACGGCTTTCCTTGTGACCGGCCGGGGCCACCCTCTTTCCTGTCTCGGGATCGAACATGCCTGGAGCATGCCATGCTGTCTGGTCCTCTTCTGCCGGTGCGAAACCTTTACCTTTGGTGGTTATCGTGTGCAGTATCAGCGGGCCTTTCAGATCCTTGAGTTTCTTCAGAATATGCACGACCTGGCCTATGTCGTTACCGTCTATCGGCCCGAAATATCTGAACCCCATGGCTTCGAACAGGTCACCTCCGGATTTCTTGACCAATGACGACTTCGCGCTTATCACCATCTCCTGCATGGCCTTGCGGAGCTTGCCTTCACCGATCTTGTTCCAGATATGGGTCTTGATCTTGTTGTAGGTCGGATCCGTGGTAAGTTTCAGCAGATGTTCGTGGATGGCTCCGATATTCTTGTCAATGGATATGTTGTTGTCGTTTATTATGACCAGGAGGTCGGTCTTGCTGCTTCCTGCATTGTTCAGACCTTCAAATGCCAGACCTCCCGAAAGTGCCCCGTCACCTATGAGTGCCACGACCTTTTCGCGTCTGCCCTGGAGTCTGGCAGCGGATGCCAGCCCGAGTGCGGCGGAAATGGATGTGGATGAATGTCCGGCACCGAATGCATCATAGACGCTTTCCTCCATCCGCGTGAAACCGCTTATCCCGTCCTTTTTCCTGTTTTTCCTGAAAAGTTCCTTCCTGCCCGTGATTATCTTGTGGGCATAGGCCTGATGTCCTACATCATAGACTATCTTGTCGACAGGTGAGTTGTACACATAATGGAAGCCTACGATAAGCTCCACCGCCCCGAGACTGGATCCGAGATGCCCCGGATTCGTGGCGCAGCATTCTATCATGTATTCCCTGATTTCAGCGCACAGTTGTTTCAGTTCCTCAAGGCTGAATCCTTTCAGATCTGACGGGAAATCCACTTTGTCGAGCAGTCTGTCCATTATCTCACCTCTTGTTTGGCATGTCAATTCCCAGTTCCGGATGTCTCCTTGCGGAAAATATCAGCATGATCGCCACGGCCACGGCGGCAATGCCGAGACCGGTGAAGATGTATTCCGCATGTACGGCTGCGGCTGTCTCCTGGACTGCATTGCCGGTTTCGGTGATCATGTCTCTGAATATCCTGCCTACGAATATCGGCACAAGCAGCATTCCCATGTTCTGCACCCAGTATATAAGCGAATATGCAGTGCCGAGATTCCTGTCAGGGACAATCTTCGGAACGGTAGGCCACATGGCTGACGGTACGAGCGAATATCCGATACCGAGCATCGATATTGCAAGATATCCGTAGAATGCAGTTCCCTGAGGTGCAAAAGCCATTACAAGGTGCGCTGCCAGGACAAGAACGGCACCTGCAAGCATCCATCCTGTCGCTTTCCCGACCTTGTCCACGAGGGCTCCGAACAGGGGAGTGAAGAGGACTGTGAAGAACGGTATCATGGTGATCATCCATTTGGCGGAATCCACATCCATCCCGAACCGCGGTATCACGATTGCAGTGCCGAATTTCTTGAATGATATTATGCAGCAGTAGAAGAAGACGCAGAGCAGGGCAATCATCAGGAATCTCGGATTCGTAAGTACCTTTAATATGTCGGAGAACCTGAACTTGTCCTGGTCATTGACTTTCCCTTTCCCGGTGCAGATTCCTGCATCACGGTCGAAAGCAGCATCCATTGCGACGAATATCCCCCACAGGATACCTCCGGCAAGCAGCATGGCAAGGCCGCACATGGCAGGCCTTGCAGTTTCCATCAGACTGTAAATCCCGCCATCCGGCTTCTGTGCCACCAGTACGGGTGCCAGTATGAATGCTGCAGCCGTCCCGAGACGGGCAATGGATAGCTGAAGTCCCATGGCAAGGGCGACGTTGCGTCCCTTGAACCATTTTGCTATGGAGCGGGTTACTGCCACTCCTGCTATTTCGCTTCCGAGCCCGAACAACATGCAGCCAATATATGCTACAGAAAGTGAAGCCTGAGGCTCCATGCCGGATACAAGTGCGGCAAATACCGTCGCCGCCCCAAGTATCATCAGCCCTATGAAAACGGAGCCGATTATCCTGACCCCGAAGACATCGAGCAGTATCCCGCATATGACCAACCCTCCGCATACGCACAGGAAGGAATATCCTCCTGCGTAGAATCCGTAGTCGGCGCTGTCCCACCCGAGTTCGAGCATGGCAGGATTCTGGAAGAGATGCGACAGGGTGGAGAACATGTCGTCGAAGAAGTACGATGCGAACATCGGTACCACCAGACATGCCAGAGCGATCCAGCATGCAGTCCTGCTTATGCTGATTCCCTTGTTATTTGTCCTCGGAGCCATCCTTCCGGATATTTGGAAGTTCCAGACCGAAGCCCTTCTTCCTGTCCTCCACTTTGAGAAGGAGGCTCAATATGAAGGCAAGGACTCCGAAAGACGAGAATATGATCATAGGCATGAGGTATCCTCCGGTGGAGTCCAGGACAATGCCGATAAGGAGCGGAACGAGACAAAGACCGATATTCTGCACCCAGAAGATGAGGCAATATGCGCTACCGAGTATCTTCTCATCTATGATCTTAGGTACGCTCGGCCATAGTGCCGCCGGAACAAGCGAGAAGCTTACCCCAAGGACAACAATCAGAAGGACCGCAAACCATTTGTGAGGGAACACAGGAAGCAGGAATGCAAAACTCAGGTGGCATATTATCATGATGACAGCTCCCACCATGAGCATGGAGGCTCCCTTGCCCTTGTGGTCCAGGAATATGCCGAGCAGCGGAGTCAGGCACATGGCCAGTATCGGGAAGCAGCTGAACAGTCTGGATGCCGTGTTTGCATCCACGCCCAATGTCACTTCAAGGAAGTTCGGAGCATATCTCTGGAACGGGAATATGGCAGAATAATAGAGGACGCACAGCAGGGCAACAAGCCAGAACATCTTGCTGGAGAATATCTTGCCGAGGTCGCTGATGTGGAATTCATCCTCCGGGCTTTTCTCGGCAGTGGCTTCCCCTGCTGCTACAAGCTGTCTGTCGAGCCTGGTGTCCATCACAGAGAATATTATGTAGTTCATCAGTCCTACAAGAAGCAGGCATGTACAGAAGGCAAGAGGTGCCACGACCGATCCGTCGAATTTTCCGGAAATGGCAGGAGAGAGCCACATGACGGCAAAGACTCCGAGTCTGGCAATAGCCATCTCCAACCCCATGGCGAGAGCCATTTCCTTGCCTTTGAACCATTTGGCAATGGCCTTCGAGACCGTCGTCCCGGCCATTTCGCATCCGCATCCGAAGATCATGAATCCCAGGGCGGCCATCTTTGCACTGCCCGGCATGGCTGTCCACCAGCTGTCGAGCCAGCTGCAGACGGTGGTGGTCTGGAACCAGTCGCTTATGCCGATGTATTTGATTCCGGCCCCGATCACCATCAATGATGCAGAAAGCACTCCGGTGAACCGTATCCCCATTTTGTCGAGTATTATCCCGGCGACGATGAGGAATCCGCATACATTCAGTATATATTCAGATGCTGCATATGTCCCGAACACTCCGCTGTCCCAGCCTCTTTCACTTTCTATGAGGGATTTCAAGGGAGACATGACGTCTACGAACATGTATGCGAAGAACATCATCAGGGCGATAAGGACGAGGGTTGCCCATCTGGCAGCCGGATAGTCATTGAGGAATTTTCTTATGGTTGCAGTCATTTTTCAGGAAATTGAATCACAGTATTTATCTCATAATTGTGGCATCCCTGTCAGGGCCGAGTGAAATGATCCTGATAGGTACGCCGAGGTATTCTTCCATGAATGCTATGTAGCTTGTAAACTCCTTCGGAAGTTCGTCTTCCCTGCGGCATCCTGTCAGGTCGGCATTCCAGCCTTTGAATTCCGTATATACAGGTTCTATATGTGCGTATGTGTCGAACGGCACCTGGTCAGTCTCTTTCCCGTCGACCTTGTACGAGGTACATACCTTTATCGTCCCGAAAGAGTCAAGACAATCCGACTTCATCATTATCAGATCGGTGACACCGCTGATCATCACGGCATATTTCAGTGCTACCAGGTCGAGCCACCCGCATCTTCTCGGTCTGCCTGTCACTGCCCCGAATTCGTTTCCTATCTTCCTGAGTCTTTCTCCGGTCTCGTCGAACAGTTCTGTAGGGAAAGGCCCGCTGCCGACTCTTGTGCAATACGCCTTGAAGATGCCGTAGACATGGCCTATTTTCGACGGGGATACGCCGAGGCCTATGCACGCACCTGCACAGGCAGTGGATGAGGATGTGACGAACGGATATGAACCGTAGTCTATGTCGAGCATTGATCCTTGCGCGCCTTCAGCCAGGACAGACTTGTCCTTCAGCTGGTCATTAACGAAATATTCACAGTCGATGAGCCTGAACTGTTTCATGTATTCTATGGCCGAGAAAAAGTCCTGCTCTTCGGCTGACGGATCACATTCGAACTGCATCTGGGAAAGCATCTTCACATGCCTGTCCTTCAGCTTGCCGTATCTTGCAGCGAAATCAGATGCCAGGATGTCTCCGACGCGGAGTCCGTTCCGGCTTACCTTGTCTGTGTAGGTCGGACCGATGCCCTTGAGTGTGGAGCCTATCTTTCCTTTGCCCATGGCTGCTTCGTTTGCCGCATCCAGAAGCCTGTGGGTCGGCAGTATCAGATGGGCTTTCTTGGCTATGACTATACGGTCTTTTACCGGTACGCCTGTAGCTTCGATGTTTTCGCATTCCTTCCTGAATGTTATCGGGTCCAGTACTACGCCGTTGCCTATTACATTGACGGCGTCGTGCCTGAAAATACCTGACGGTATGGACCTGAGCACGAAACTCTTCCCTTCGAAGTGGAGTGAGTGACCGGCATTCGGGCCGCCCTGGAATCTTGCGACCACAGGATAATTCCCTGCCAGGACATCTACGATCTTGCCCTTGCCTTCGTCTCCCCACTGGAGTCCGAGAACTACATCTAATTTCATGATATCTGTATTATTTTGTCAATATTATTGTTTGTTTCCTGTTTCAGAACGGGAGATCGTCGTCGACTTCCACGTTTGCCTGGCTTTCTCCCGGCCTGGCCCCGTTGTTTTCCGGCTTCCGCTGTGTTTCGGGATTCCTTCCGAGCAGCTGGAGGTTGTCCGCATATATCTCTGTGCTGTTTCTGGAGTTTCCGGTCCTGTCGTTCCATGTCCGGGATCTCAGTCTGCCTTCGACATAGACCAGCGAGCCCTTCCTGACATATTTCTCGACAAAATCAGCCATGGCTCTCCATGTGACCACAGAGTGCCATTCGGTCAGTTCCCTGACGTTCCCGTCCTTGTCCCGGTATTTCTCGGTAGTGGCCAGTCTGAATGTCGCGACCTTGGAATTTCCTTCCAGATATCTGACTTCAGGGTCTTTACCGGCGTTTCCTATCAGCATTACCTTATTAAGCGACATATCCTTTCTCCCAATATTCCTGCAATTTAACCATTTTTTGGAGTAAAGTCCAATTTTAAGCAAATACTTTTACAGTACCTGACACATTCTTGCAAAGTCAGGATTTTCACCGGTGAATATCCTGAAGCCTGCCAGTGCCTGATAAAGAAGCCATCTTCTGCCGGAGACGTATCTGCAGCCTCCCGAATTCAGCGTTTCTGCGTCCTTCTGCGAGAATGATGGATTGCTGTAATTGGCTTCCAGGATGATTTTCCCGCTTCCGTTGTACATGTCAAGTGAAATCCTGTCGAGTTCCGGTATTTTCCCGGGTATGGTATAGATTATCAGGTCGCATTCCCTGAACAGATCCGGAAAATCCCTGAGGGGTGCGACAGAAAAATCGTAGCACGGCATATCCTTGGCTATGTCCAGTGCCTTTGATCCGGACCTGTTCACAAGTACGGTTTCATATCCCATTTCCGCGGCGGCAGCGGCGGCAGCGCGTCCGGCTCCTCCGCATCCTGCTATCATGGCCTTTGGCCTGTGCCCGTAGAAGGATGGCAGTATGGTCTTCACCGTGGAGTAATCCGACCCGTAGAGGTTGAAGTAGCCCACCCCGCCTTCAGGCATTATAGCATCCAGAATGGAAAGTATTACTCCGCAGAAATCCGTATTGTAGGCTCTTGTTCCGCTGTCTGTCTTTATCAGGAGATTTGCGGCTCCGATTCTGGTGCATGTCTCCGACTTGCTGTCTGCTTTCGCGAATGCCTGCAGCTTGAACGGTGCAGTCACGTTGATCCCGTCATATCCGTCAAGGAATCTTCTGTATGCAGTTCCGAAATCAGCCTCCTCGATAAGATCGTAGGCGTATTTCTCCTTGTATCCGGCGCGGAACAGGAGCGGGCTTTTTGATGCCGATATGGGGTTTCCGATGAGTCCGAATCTTTTCATGGTTCAATGCTGGTTACGTTGTCTGACTGCCTCATAAAGAAGGATTGCGGCCGAGACCGACACGTTCAGGGAGTCAAGCTGTCCTGACATCGGAATCATTATGTGGGAATCGGCGTTCTTCCTCCAGATACCTGTCAGTCCTGTCGCTTCTGTCCCCATGACGATGGCTGTGCCGCTTTTCATGTCCGTGTCATAATAAGGTGCCGAGTCCTGCAACTGGGCAGTCAGAATGCGGATGCCTTTCGATTTCAGCCACAGGATGGTTTCTTCGGAACCGGCTGAAACTGTCTGGACCGTGAACACGGCGCCTATGCTTGCCCTTACAAGGTTCGGATTGTACAGGTCGGTCAGCGGATCGCAGACAATGACGGCATCAGCTCCTGCTGCATCTGCACTGCGCAGGACAGCTCCGAGGTTCCCGGGCTTCTCGACCGATTCCAGGACGATGACAAGGGGGTTTTCGCTGAGGCTTATGTCCTTCAGGGTTTTTTCCGGGATGCAGACTTCCGCCATGAGCCCTTCAGTCCCTTTCCTGTATGCTATCTTCCCGTATAATCCGGAGGATACTTCCATGACCGTCGGCTGCATTCCTTCCGGGAGCGGGTCTTGGGCCATGAGCTTTTCAGAGAATTCCATTATATCCTGTTCCGGGCATATTTCCGGGCAGACTATCAGAGTTCTGACGAGATATCCCGCATCGATGCAATGTCCGAGCTCACGTCTTCCTTCCACTACGAAAAGACCCTTCTCGCGCCTTGTCCTGGATTTTTCCTGAAGGGCGAGAAGTTCTTTTATCCTCGGGTTCCGGGCCGATGTGACGGTTTCAGTTTTCATAAATATTTTCGGGTGCAAGCCCCTTTTGCCGAATTCCAGTGCAAATATAAGGTTTAGAAACTGTTTTCCGGCACGAAACCGTAAAATTAATTTGGTGGTATCAGGGAAGGCTAATAGATAATAAGTTATCAGCAATAGGTTTTCAAATACGATTGAAACTTTAACCGGAATACGATAAAAATTCAAATACATTTGAAAATTTTAGTATTTTTGCAGAAAGGTTCAATTATGATTGAAAAAATTGGAAAATACAATTTCTGGAACGGAAATTCCGTAGAATTAGGATATCGGCGGCATTCTTATATTGAAAAGATTGGCAAATACGTCGGAAACAGGCTGATCAAAGTCCTTACTGGCCAGCGCAGAGCCGGCAAAAGCTTTATATTGAGGCAGATTGCCAATCAACTTTTAGCAGACGGCGTCCCGGCTGATAATATCCTGTATATCAATAAAGAATATATTGAATATGGACAGATAGGCAATTATATGGATCTTCAGTCGTTTTATGAGGAGTATATGCGGGAACTGGCTCCTTCGGGGAAGGTCTGGTTGTTTATAGATGAAGTACAGTACATTGACGGTTGGGAAAAATTCGTGAATTCCCATGCCCAGGATTTTGCGGAACAGTGCGAGATCTTTCTGTGCGGCTCGAATTCCTGTCTGCTTTCCGGCGAGCTGGCTTCCATGCTTTCCGGGCGGTATGTACAGTTTGAGGTGCTTCCGTATTCGTTCAGAGAATATTGCGAAGTGTCATCCTTATCGGAAAGCAAGGATTCTTATTTGAAGTATATTCATTCCGGGGCCTTACCGGAGCTGTTCAATCTTTCGGATGAGGAAATGAGGAGAAACTATGTGTCTTCATTGAAAGATACTGTTATGTTCAGGGACATAATGCAGCGCTACAGCCTGAAAGATGGACGTCTTTTAGATGATTTGTTTACTTACGTAGTGAACAATGCGGCTTCACTTGTGTCTGTAAGGAATATTATAAACTGGTTCGCTTCGAAGAAACGGAAGACCAATTATGAAACGGTTTCCACTTATTTGGGCTACATAGAAAGTTCTTATCTGATACATCGTGCCGAGAGGTATAATATACGAGGCAAGGATACGGTTGCGGGAAATGTCAAATATTATGCGAATGATCTGGCCTATAGGAATTATCTTTATGGCGGGTTCGGTTACGGAGACGGCTATCTGCTGGAAAATGCCGTCTATTTGGAGTTGCGCAGACA
>CALVDT010000095.1 GCA_944326385.1 uncultured Bacteroidales bacterium
TACAGCGCTCTGAGGCCTTGTTTTTCCTAAAAACAAGTGTCAAACTTGAGAAGGTATGTTTTTATTTCCGAAAATCCAAATTTATTCTGACTTTTTTGCATTTTTCAATTTCATAATTCTACGAGTTCCTGCAGAATCATCTTTCTTGCCGATCTGGCCCAATCGGGAAAAGCCTCGTCGGGCTTGAACCTGCGCGTGAAGTCAAGCAGGGCAGACAAGTCGAAGAACTCTGAGGAAATCCCGGCTCCGCCTTTCATCGCATCGAATGCGTTGCATCTCTGCTCTATGTGCGAAGGTACCATGAGAACCGGTTTCCCGAAATACATTGCCTCACACACGGATTCGAACCCGGCTGTGCTTGCATATGCCATGCATCCTGACATCTGCCGCAGGAATTCCTTGTCATCTAAAAGATAGAAACTGAGCGTATCGTCTATCTTCTTCACGGCAGGCTCAGTCCATCTGTCCCAGAAAAAACGCAGTTCCACTTCCGGATGTCTCTCGTGCCATTTCAGGACGTCGTCGGAGAAACCGGCATTCAGCATGTAACCATGGATATAGTTCCCTGGTGCAGGACTCATTGCGAGGACCTCTTCGCGGAGGACAGGCGGAACAACCTTGATGCGTTTTCTTCCGTCATCCGGCATGGCTCTGAAAGAGAGCGCCAGCTTCTTCATCGCGCCGATGGATGTGAACTTGGTGAATATCATCAGCCCTTCCGTCCCCGTGATCCCGGAATCCGCAAGACTGAAGCCCTCATGCATGAAAAGATACTGGTGTCCTATGCTGATATTGGGGATGTCTATCTTGAAATTGAAGTAGGTTATGCCTGTAAGCAGTTCATAGAAGTTGACCACGACATCGGCTCCGGACGATCTGATGGCATCCTTGAGGAACAGAATGCTTTTCAGGTATTGAGGGAATTTCTCCACATTATAGACAATGCTTTTGAGCATATTCACCGTCCTGTTCTCGGCCGAAGGCTGGAAATTCACGCTGTCGAACTGCATGACCGGAGCGGAGACTCCCTTTACGAAGAATTCGGGCAGCTGTCTGGCCTGACTCTTGCCGACGAGCATGCCGGTCACGGTATGTCCGTTTTCAGTCAGAAGTCTTTCCAGCGCCATGGCCTGGGTCAGATGTCCGCGGCCTTCGCCCTGGACAATGAACAGATATTTCAAACCGTGTCCCATATCTCGGAAAACATTATAGCTTCATTGTGCTCAGAGGTATTCTTCCCTGTATTTCATGATCCTCCAGTTCCCGTCTTCATCTTCCAGCAGAGCGGACAAGGACTCCACCCAGTCACCTGAATTCATATAGCGTATATCATCTATGATCCTGTCTTCAGGATAATGGATGTGCCCGCAGATGACCCCGTCGCAGCGTTTGGATCTGGCAAGGTCCGTCAGCATGCGTTCGAAACCGGAAATGAACGATACAGCCTGTTTCACCTTATGCTTGATGGCTTGTGACAGGGAGAAATACGGCTTTCCCTGACGCATCCGTATCTTGTTGTAAACGCTGTTGAACCTCAGAAGGGCCGTGTAGCTGACATCCCCGAGTTTCGCCAGCCATTCCATCCTGGAAGTCACACTGTCGAACACATCGCCATGTGTCACGAAGAAACGGTGACTGCCGGATTCAAGGATGTAATCCTGGAGGATGCTGATGTTGCCGAGTGTTACTGGGACAAGATTCTCCAGGAAATCATCGTGGTTTCCACGCAGGTAGATCACTTCCGTGTCGTGGTTTTCCATCATCTTCATGATGACTTTCACAAAACTGGTGTATTCCGGTTTCCAGTGCCTGCCGGACGATTTCTTCCTGATCTGCCATCCGTCGATTATGTCTCCGTTCAATATGAGCCTGTCGCAGTCTACATGGCTCAGGAATTCGGCTGCTTCCTTTACCTTAGAATGGGCGGAACCGATGTGTACATCAGAAATTATGACTGTCCTGTAATGTTTCCTGTCTTCCATAGTCCTATGTCCTGATACCGCGCCGTTACCTGTTAGCGGAATATTCCTTGATATGCTGTTCCTCCGACAGCCGGCATATCACTATCCGTCCGTTCCTTTCGATTATGACATAACCGTCGAGCCCCTCTATGACAGCTGTTTTCATGGATGGAAGATGCACAAGGCAGTTCCTGCATCCGAACAGCCTGATATCCTGTCCTACAGTGGAATTGCCGTTCACGTCCTGGGACATATGCGACTTTACCGACCCCCAGCTTCCAAGATCACTCCATCCCAGATCGGCTGCAGCCACATAGATGTCCGGAGATTTCTCCATGACAGCATAGTCGATGGATATCTTCTCGCATTGAGGGAACAGCTCCTTGAGGACCTCGTTTTCCCTGTCTGTATATAAATGCGGAGCGAGCCTGTCCATGATTCCGGCTATTGCGGGAGAGTAGCGGTGGAACTGTTCCACGATTGTCCGGACACTCCAGACGAAGATGCCTGCATTCCAGAAATAATTTCCGTCTTTCAGGTATGCTTCGGCTGTGGCAAGATCCGGTTTCTCCTTGAATGACCGGACCTTTACAATCTTTCCGTTTTCAGCCTCTCCGGCACATATGTACCCATATCCGGTCTCGGGCCTGGTCGGGACTATGCCGACTGTCACCACTGCCTTGCGGCCGGACGAAAACGCGAGTGCCGCCGAGATGATCCGGGAAAACGCTTCTGTCTTCAGGACAATGGCATCGGCCGGGGTCACTACGATGTTCGCATCCGGGAATCTGGATGCTATCTTCCAGCAAGAATAAGCTATGCATGGAGCTGTGTTTCTCGCTTCCGGTTCAGCAAGGATGTTGTCATCCGGGATTTCCGGGAGCTGAGCCTTTACGGTTTCCACATACCGCTCCGAGGTGACGACCCAGAAATGCGACATGTCGCAGAGCGGCCTGAATCTGTCGGCAGTCAGCTGGATCAATGTCCGACCCGTACCGAGCACATCTATGAACTGTTTCGGGGTTTCAGGTGTACTTGCCGGCCATAATCTGCTGCCTATGCCGCCGGCCATGATCACTACATGGGTGTTCTTGTCCATAATCAAATAAATAGAGGGTAACTCAAAAGCTACTTTCTGCGTCATGCCAGACTCGAAAGTCCTCCTTTCGGGTTACCCTCCAAATATAACCATTTTTTTCCGGTTTCCAATCACTGCCACAGCCATAACTTCGCTGGCAGAGTCAACGAGCAAGTGCAACACGGGATAAAATTACAACAAAAGTTTAAAGAACTCGTCCTTCGGGGTTGAAAAATTGAGTTTTTCTCTCGGTCTGCGGTTCAGCTTCAGTTGGACGGAATGGATGAAATCATCGGTCAATTCCCTGAAGTCAGTGCCTTTCGGGATGTACTGTCTGATAAGCTTGTTGGTGTTCTCAATGGCTCCTTTCTGCCATGAGGCGTAGCTGTCGGCGAAGTAGACCGTGGTTTTCAAGGCCTC
The DNA here is from genome assembly GCA_944326385.1 of uncultured Bacteroidales bacterium. Classification (GTDB taxonomy): domain Bacteria; phylum Bacteroidota; class Bacteroidia; order Bacteroidales; family UBA932; genus Cryptobacteroides. The sequence continues at coordinate 3,460 of CALVDT010000095.1, forward strand.
GGCTATCGTCCTGTGTCGGCAGAACTCCACACCGTTGTCCGTGGTTATTGACAGAACATTCTTTCTGTATGGCCACAGGAGCCTTGTGACCGTCTCGGCCACGGCATCCGGCTTCCTTCCCAGCGGAAGCCTCTCCATAATGAGGTAGTTCCTGCTTCTTTCGCACAGGGTCAGGATCGCGCTCTTCTGTCCTTTCCCGAGTATCAGGTCCATCTCCCAATCCCCGAACCTGCTGCCGTCGGCCTCCGCCGGACGCTCGTGGATGCTTACCCTATCCGGAATGTTCGTGGCCTTTGTCGGCCGCTTGTGCTTCTTGTGGTGTCGGTACTTCATTCTGTGGCGGCAGTGGAGCCGCAGCTCCCCGCTGTCGTCATCACGTATCATCTCATATATCCTCTCGTGGGACACCTGTATCCCACGTCGCTTCAGCCAGCCGGATATCTGCTTCGGAGACCAGTCTTCTGTCACCAACAGTTTCTTCGCCTCCCGCAACACTGACGGGGATGTCTCCCTGTTGCGCACTGTCCGTTCCCTTCTTTCCTGAGCTTTCTCGTCTGCAGCTTTCCACCCGTATAGATTGAAGCGGTTCCGATTCCTTTTAAGCTCTCTGCTTACCGTACTCTTGTGGACACCTATCTGCCGGGCAATGGCCGTCTGTGTCTTTTCCTCTTGAACTCCCAGATAGATTGCGTATCTTTGCTCCCGGGTCAATTGATTATACATAGCAACACAAATTTAATTGATCCTCGGGGAACTTCGGTTCCCCTTTTTGTTTTTGTGTTGCATCATTGCCCCAGACTATCCCCCCCCTATGGCTCCCGACCGAGAAGTGCAACAGTCAGCGGCCCGCGGGCCGCTGACTGTTGCACTTCGATGTTGAATCTACAAAATATTCTCAATCCCGGGTGACTGTCCCAGAAAGTAAGAGAGGGTGAAAAAGGGATTTTGTGTCACCCTCCGCGCCCTCCGCGCCTCGGCATAGCAAATTTATTTGCTCTGCGCTCGGCTTCTGCG
>CALVDT010000096.1 GCA_944326385.1 uncultured Bacteroidales bacterium
AGCGCCTTTCTTGTCGGCCGGTATCTTGTCGCCGTACTCTTTCAGATTCTTTTCAGTCTGGAAGCACATGGCGTCTGCATTGTTGATCTTGTCGACTCTTTCCTTCTCGGCGTTGTCGGCAGCCTCGTTGGCCTTTGCCTCGTCACGCATCCTCTTTATCTCGTCTTCGCTCAATCCTGACGAAGCCTCGATCCTGATGTTCTGCTCCTTGCCGGTAGCCTTATCCTTGGCGGATACGTTCAGGATACCGTTTGCATCGATGTCGAAGGTCACTTCGATCTGAGGAACTCCTCTCGGAGCCGGGGCTATGCCGTCCAGATGGAATCTTCCGATTTCCTTGTTGTCCTTGGCCATAGGCCTTTCTCCCTGAAGTACATGTATTTCCACTGAAGGCTGGTTGTCGGCTGCGGTGGAGAATACCTGCGACTTTCTGGTAGGGATGGTCGTATTGGATTCGATAAGTTTGGTCATCACGCCGCCCAGAGTCTCGATACCGAGTGAAAGCGGAGTAACATCGAGCAGAAGCACATCCTTCACGTCGCCTGCAAGCACACCACCCTGTATGGCAGCACCGATAGCGACCACTTCGTCAGGGTTTACGCTCTTGTTCGGAGCCTTGCCGAAGAATTTCTCCACGATAGCCTGGATGGCAGGGATACGTGTCGAACCGCCGACCAGCAGGACTTCATCGATATCGGAAGCGGTATATCCTGCATCTGACAGTGCCTTGCGGCATGGCTCGATTGTCCTCTGGATAAGGTCGTCTGCGAGCTGCTCGAATTTGGCTCTTGTCAGGGTCTTTACAAGATGTTTAGGAATACCGTCTACCGGCATGATGTACGGAAGGTTGATCTCCGTGGAAGTCTGGCTTGAAAGCTCTATCTTGGCTTTTTCAGCGGCTTCTTTCAGTCTCTGGAGTGCCATAGGGTCTTTTTTCAGGTCGATGCCGCCGTTCTCGGCTGCGAATTCTGCAGCCAGCCAGTCTATGATCACCTGGTCGAAATCATCACCTCCGAGGTGAGTATCTCCGTTGGTGGACTTCACTTCGAACACACCGTCACCGAGCTCCATGATGGATATATCGAATGTACCGCCGCCGAGGTCGTATACAGCGATTTTCATATCCTTGTTCTTCTTGTCGAGGCCGTATGCAAGGGCAGCTGCCGTAGGCTCGTTGATGATACGCTTTACATCCAGACCGGCGATCTTGCCGGCTTCCTTGGTAGCCTGTCTCTGCGAGTCGGAGAAGTATGCCGGAACAGTGATGACAGCTTCAGTGACATCCTGTCTGAGATATTCTTCCGCAGTCTTCTTCATCTTCTGAAGAATCATCGCCGAAATCTCCTGTGGAGTGTAAAGTCTTCCGTCAATGTCTACCCTTGGGGTATTGTTGTCACCGCGGACTACCTTGTAAGGCACTCTCTCCACTTCTTTAGTTACCTGATCGTAAGTCTCTCCCATGAACCTCTTGATAGAGAAGACTGTCTTGTGAGGGTTCGTGATTGCCTGCCTTTTGGCCGGATTGCCGATTTTCCTTTCGCCGCCGTCAGTGAAAGCGACTACGGAAGGGGTAGTTCTCTGACCCTCATTGTTGATGATGACGGTAGGCTCGTTGCCTTCCATGACTGCCACGCAAGAGTTCGTGGTTCCCAAGTCAATACCAATGATTTTTCCCATAATATGTTTCTCCTTATTTATTTTCGTTTTCTGTCCTCCGGACAATTTCCGTGTCCTTCGGACAATGTTCATATAATGTCTCTGCCATGCTTTCCGGAGTCTTTGTCCGTTCAAGATGACGCCATCCCCAATATCGAAACCTGTGCCAATCCGCAGCAAGCCGGAAAATCTGCCAAAATGGCAGTCGGTATGCATGACGTCCGTTATTGTATACATCATCTGATTTTCCTATTTTTGTCCTTCGGTTTTGCGTAAAGTGTCATGCCTATGCTATACAGAACATTATCAGACGAGGAATATAGGGATGCCGGAAGGCGCATACTGTATGAAGACAACCACCTGCTGGTGGTGAACAAGAGGGCAGGGGAGATAGTGCAGGCTGACAAGACCAGTGACGAGACCCTGACAGACCTGTACAAGTCATTCATCGCCATGCGCGATGCGAAGCCCGGCAGTGTGTTCGTGGGTGTGCCGCACCGTCTGGACAGGCCGGTGAGCGGGATCACCATTCTGGCCAAGACTTCAAAGGCTCTGGCCCGTCTGAATGAAATGTTCCGCACAGGAGGGATACATAAATATTACTGGGCTCTGGTCTGTGCCGAGCCGCCGCAGCCGGAGGGAAAGCTATCGGGTTACATCTGGAGGAACGAGGCACAGAACAAGTCGTATATGTGCAGGCCGGGTGCCATGAGAAAGGATGCCAGACTGGCAGAGCTGGAATATCGGCTGCTGTGCAAGACCGAACGGTACTGGCTGGTGGAGGTGAAACTGCTTACCGGCAGGCATCATCAGATCAGATGTCAGCTGTCCGATATGGGGTGCGTGATCAAAGGCGACCTGAAATACGGTGCGCCCCGGTCGAATCCTGACGGCTGCATCAGCCTGCATTCGCGGAGGGTGAATTTCATCCATCCTGTCAGAAAAGAGGAGATGACCATTGAGGCACCGCTGCCCCAGTCATGGAGCCATATCATCCCGCAGGATATCACCGGAAATCTAATTAATTCTACGTGTCACTCCTGTTAAAAAGTGTGATAAAACAGTCCTTGACACATATTAAGGGATTTGGCTTCTCCATTCGTTGTCATTCAAGGGTAGCGATCTGGCATTCCGGTATTCCAGTGGTGGCGGCAATGATATTGTCAGCCACTCCATTTTCCTTGAGAGCCTTCGCTATCCGTATCTTTTCTTCATTACGACCTTCCTCACGACCTTTCGCCTCGCCTTCCATCAGTCCCTCAACTCTACCCTCTTCACGACCTTTCGCTTCCCCTTCAGCCAGCCCGTCAGCCTTGGCGGTGTTGAGCATGTTGTAATAGTCCCGTTCCGTGATCATTTCTTTCTCGTATTTAAGTTTCACTTCAGGTTCGAACCTCGAGATCTCGCAAGCCTGAAACAGACGCTCGAAAGCCTCCATCCTCAACTCCTCCGGCAACCTGTCCAGAGTGCTGATGTGTTTCAGCGCGAAACACCACTTCTCCAGCAAAGTCCCGCACTCCTCAAGTTCCTTGTCGAAGCGGTTCAGTTCCACGAAGATACAAAAAATAGTCTCATCCGGCACCTCCATCGTGGTTTTTTCACGGAAGGTATACTCGGCGATGACACTGTCCTCCGGCGAATGCTTCTGAAAATCCTGGAGGTCCTTGTCGAGAAGAC
>CALVDT010000097.1 GCA_944326385.1 uncultured Bacteroidales bacterium
GTCCATCGGACATTCTCATGAACCGTTCACGACTTTTCAAGGGGCGCCACCCCCATTTCTGCTCGCTCTCGAACGGCCTCCGGACGTTCTCGTGAACCGCTCACGACCTCGCTGAGGGCTCGTCGCATGACCTCGTCCTGCTCCTTCAGAGATTAGTTCGATGTCTTTCAATAATTGAAATTCATCGAACTCACGTATATTATATATACCTTACACCTGAAATCGATATTCAGGGCTGCTTTTTCCTTGACATCGATGCACGGACCTCCACCAGCTGTCCGCGGATACTCTTCAGGGAATCCAGTATCTTCAGATCCTTGTCCACAAGGGTCTTGCTTTCCTTGAGACGCCGGGCCACGCCTTCAAGCGTAAGACCCGTACCCACCATATGGTGTATCCGGCGGAAGGTCTCCACATCTTCCGCAGAGAACATCCTGTTCCCTTTTGCATTCCTCACCGGATGGATGAAGGCATCGAATTTCTTCGACCAGAAACGCACGAGAGAGACATTCTCCCCAAGCATTTCTGCCACCTCGCCTATCCTGTAAAGCATCTTCTGCATCTGGAATCTTTTTAAAGTCAACGGGATAAATCCGTCATGCCCATACTCGTCTCAGTCCAGGGACTGTCCTGTAACTACAGACACGATATACATGTTTGCATATTCTTCAGGAGACACCGACCCGAAGAAATAATTCACAGGATCGCAAAGGAGGGTATCCTTCCATACCTCATAATGCAGATGAGGGGCAAAGGAAGAGCCGGACATGCCGACATAGCCTATCACTTCCCCTTTCTTCACCTGGCGGTATCTGGACACCTGGATATCCTGCAGATGCGCATACCTGGTCACATATCCGTTCCCATGGTCGATCGCCACCACATTCCCCGGACCTTTTCTCGACTTGCTGACCTCTGTCACCGTCCCGTCCGCGGTAGCCACCACCTCATCGCCCGGGGATGCCATGAAATCAATACCGTCATGCTCCCCTATCACCTTGTAGAAAGGGTTCATCTTTTTCCCGACCGAAGCACCGGTCATCGGAATGGAGAATTCCTTCAAGGGCAGATGCATGGGCGGAAGGGAAAAATCCTCTTCCGAACAAAGTTCGAATATCCTGCGCATATTCGCCTCCACTATGTGCGCACTGTTCATAAGCACATCTGCCTTGGCTTCCGTAAGCTTGACGATATCCTCGTCCGCGATGGAATCGGTCAGAGGGAGCGGGTTGGCATTCAATATCCGGTCAAGCTCAGGAGCCTCCGTCTCGAAAATCTCCTCGTATATCCTCCTGTCACGGACCTTCAGCAGTTCCACTGCATCATCGAGCAATTCGGCCTTTCTGGACAGTTCGGGATACATCCTTTCGAGCATCCTGTTCTCGTTCTGCAAGGCCCTCTCCTTATCAGTACTGAAAAGGAGGGCGAAAATGACATAATAAATTACGGTAAGGGCCACACTGGCCAAGAACAACTTGAGGGCAGTCAGCAGAAACTTCCGTCCTTTGCCGCCCTCAGCACCGTCTACATTGAAACTTTCGCTGTCGAAAACGTATTTTCTCTTGCCCATGACAGACCTATCTCAGAATTCAGGCAGGATTGCCCCGGGAAACAACCTGACCGGCAGCCTTTTCCGTAACCTGCACGTATTCAGTCACGGACATGCCGAGATCCATATAATTCATCGGGTTCACGTAATTGCCCTTGTAGATGACTTCGTAATGGAGATGCGGACCGGAAGAGCGGCCGGAATTGCCGGACAGGGCGATGGCAGAGCCTCTTTTAACCTTGTCGCCGACCTTGACATCTATCCTTGACAGATGGGCATATCTGGTCTTGTAGCCGAATCCGTGATCCACTATGATATATTTCCCATAACCGTAGGTGTCTGTCCTGACTGTCTCCACCACCCCGTCGGCAGTGGCATGCACCTCATTCCCTGTCTTGCACGCGAAGTCAAGCCCGGTATGTCTCTTTTTCCTGCCGGAGAACGGGTCGGACCTGTATCCGAACGAACTGGACAGCCTGTAGACATTCCTGTCGGGTATGACCGGAGGGACGGAAGGTATGCAAAGCGCCATGTCACCGGCTTTCTTCGCCACAGATTCTATCTCGTCAAACGAGCCGGACTGCACGTAAGCCTTCTTCGTAAGCATATCAAGCCTGACCTCAGTCTTCCGCAGCAGGCCTGTCCTGTCCACAGCCTCCAGATAGGCATAACGGTTCACACCGCCGAAACCGGCATTGCGCACCTCGGCAGGAATCTCGCTCATACCGAACACGGAGCGGTAAATATCATTATCCCTCGACTGGAAGGAAGCAAGGTATCCGGCATCGGAATCCAGTTCCCGGTTCATCAGTTCCAGTTCGGAACTGAGCCGTGCATTCGTCTTCTTCAGAAAAGCCGTTTTCGGAAGATCGCATCCGAGCACGGACGTATAGAACCACAGATAAAGCACTGACATGGCGACACTGGCAGCAAAAACCAGCACGCCCCTGAGAAACTTCCATTTCCCGGAATATGTGTATTCCTCGTAATTGAGGGTCTCTTTATTGAAGATGTATTTCGGCATAACTCACAAAGTTACATATTTTCCGGAGACTGGCAATCATTTCCGGAAATTTTTGATGTAACCGACACCTTTTTTCGGGATTGCCAGGACGAAAATCCACAAAACCGCAACATTAATGGGGAACAGTCAGAAACTGATTTGAATTTTTACTATTTTTGCAGGATATTCGCAATTTACGGAAAACAAGATATGACAGATATGACTTCAAAGGAAATCAGAAAAGCCTTTCTGGACTTTTTCGCATCCAAAGGGCATACTATAGTGCCTTCGGCACCTATGGTCGTGAAGAACGACCCTACCCTGATGTTCACCAATGCAGGCATGAACCAGTTCAAAGACTGGTTCCTCGGGAACAGCAAACCTTCGTACAAGAGAGTGACCGACAGCCAGAAATGCCTGAGAGTCAGCGGAAAGCACAATGACCTCGAAGAAGTGGGCCATGACTCTTACCACCATACCATGTTCGAGATGCTCGGAAACTGGAGCTTCGGGGACTATTTCAAGTCGGAAGCCATCTCCTGGGCATGGGAACTGCTCACGGAAGTCTACGGAATAGACAAGGACAGACTGTATGCCACCGTTTTCGAGGGCGACAAGGAAGACGGCACGGAAATGGACAAGGAAGCCCTTGAGGAATGGAAGAAGCACCTGCCGGAGGACAGGATCCTGCTCGGCAACAAGCATGACAATTTCTGGGAGATGGGAGACACCGGGCCTTGCGGGCCTTGCAGCGAGATTCATGTCGACCTCCGGTCCGACGAGGAAAGGAAAGCCATACCGGGAAGGGAGCTTGTGAACAAGGGACACCATCTGGTGATAGAGATATGGAATCTCGTGTTCATGCAGTTCAACCGCAAGGCAAACGGAGAACTCGAACTTCTCCCGAACAAGAACGTGGACACCGGAATGGGCTTCGAAAGGCTTTGCATGACCCTGCAGGGCAAGACCAGCAACTATGACACAGACGTATTCACCGGCATGATAGCGAAGATCGAGGAACTTTCAGGCCACAGCTACCACGAGTCGGAAAAGACGGAAGTGGCCATGAGGGTGATAGCAGACCATATCAGGGCCATCAGTTTCTCAATCGCTGACGGACAGCTTCCTTCAAACGTCAAGGCCGGCTATGTAATCAGGCGTATACTCAGGAGGGCCGTGAGATATGGCTACACCTTCCTCGGTTTCAACGAACCGTTCCTGTGCAGGCTTGTAGGCCGGCTTGTGGAGGACATGGGCGAGTCATATCCGGAGCTCCCGGCACAGCAGGAACTCATCGAAAAGGTCATCATGGAAGAGGAAATGGCGTTCCTCAGGACTCTCGACAGAGGCATCAAGCTTATCGAGAGCATAATGGAAAAATCGAAGGACACCATGCTCATCAAGGGCGAGGATGCATTCGTGCTCTACGACACATTCGGTTTCCCTATCGACCTCAGCGAGCTGATAGCTTCGGAAAGAGGTTACAGGATAGATCTCGAAGGCTTCGAGAAAGAGCTCCTCAAACAGAAGGAAAGGGCGAGAAACGCGACTGCCATTGAATCCGGAGACTGGGTGGAGTACCGGCATTGCGAAAACGTCCGGTTCCTCGGCTATGACATGACCAGCGTGGACGATGCGGTGCTCACAAGACACCGCACTGTCAAGGCGAAAAACAAGACCATGTATCAGATAGTGTTCGACAAGACCCCGTTCTATGCTGAAATGGGAGGACAGGTCGGCGACACCGGTTACATGGAGTCGGCTTCCGGCGAGAAGATAAAAATACTCAACACGATCAAGGAGAACAACCTGACCATCCACATAGCTGAAAGCATTCCAGAGGATTGTTCAGGTCCGTTCAGGCTCACCGTGGACGCCCAAAGACGGCTGGGAATCACCAATAACCATACAGCTACCCACCTGCTCCACAAGGCACTGCGCGAGATTCTCGGCACACATGTGGAACAGAAAGGCTCCTATGTCTGCGACAACTATTTCAGATTCGACTTCTCGCATTTCGAGAAGCTTACCGATGAGCAGATAGACCAGGTGGAAAGGAGGGTGAACGCCCTGATCAGACTGAACTCGCCGCTGTGCGAGAACAGGAATGCCACCATGGAGGAAGCGAAGGCCATGGGGGCCATGGCTCTGTTCGGTGAGAAATACGGAGACCGCGTGAGGGTGGTGAAATTCGGGGATTCCATCGAACTCTGCGGAGGCACGCATGCAAATGCCACCGGCCAGATCGGTTTCTTCAAGATAATCTCGGAATCAGCCATCGCTGCCGGCATCAGGAGGATCGAGGCTACCACAGGCCGTCAGGCAGAGGATATCGTGGACTCGATGGAAAACACGCTGCGTGCAGCCCGTGCGCTTTTCAACAATGTCCCTGACCTTGCCGGCTCCATCAGGAAACTGATAGAAGAGAACGAGCATTTCAAGAAAGAAATGGAGAATGTGGCCAAGGAGAAGGCTCTGGTCATGAAGAAGGAACTGGAAGCGAAGGCGGAACTGATAAACGGAGTCAAGATAGTGAAAGTCAACATGCCTGTAGATCCCGTGCTTCTGAAAAACGCTGCATTCATGCTGCAGAAGGAGACCGAGAACACAGCCGTGCTCGGTGCATTCGAATATGCCGGCAAGCCGCAGCTGATGATCATGTATTCGGCAGACCTCGTTGCCTCAGGGCACAATGCAGGGAAAGACATCAAGGAAGCCGCAAAGGCCATACTCGGCGGCGGAGGAGGACAGCCGGGGCTTGCTACTGCCGGAGGCAAGGATGCGGGCGGTCTGTCCGATGCTCTCGACATTATGCTTAAATTGATAACAGACAACCGATAACTTGTAGCCGAGGGTGTGTCAAAAGGGTACTTTCTGCGTTATACTTGATTCGAAAATCCTCATGTACGACAGTACACTGCGGTTTTCTCATCTTCGCAGGCCTTGAAATTCCACCTTTTGACCCTCCATCATACACGACTATATCCGAGTAGACGATAATAATCGGCCAGAAAAGGTCCGGAAAGGAAAGAAAACAGGAAAGGATGAAAAGACTGGACAGATTCATATTGAGTTCATTTGTAGGACCGTTTTTCGCGATCCTGTTCGTAGTCATCTTCATCCTGATGATGCAGTTCCTGTGGCTCTATATCGACGAACTTGTCGGGAAAGGCCTCAGTTTCAAGGTAATAATGGAATTCCTCGGCTGGGGCAGTGCGACACTGATCCCGCTTTCCCTGCCGCTGGCTACCCTGCTGTCGTCCGTAATGACGCTCGGGACGCTGGGCGAGAACAATGAACTCCTGGCCATAAAGGCTGCCGGAATATCCCTCAGCAGGGTGCTTGCACCGCTTGTCATTGTGTCGGCCATCATCAGTATCGGGGCATTCTTTGCGGCAAATGAGCTGATTCCCGTGGCCTACAACAAGATATTCACCCTGAGAGACGATATCGGCAAGACGAAGGAGGAGATAAAGATCCCTACAGGGACATTCTACGACGGCATAGACGGCTACATCCTCCGCGTGGATGAACGCGACAAGGAGACAGACATGATGCACGGTGTGATGGTGTACAACCATACCGGAAGGAAAGGCAATACCAGTCTCACATTGGCCGATTCAGCCATGATGAAGATGTCTGAGGACAAGACCTACCTGACATTCATCCTGTACAGCGGCTCGAACTATGAGGAGACTAACACACGCAAATACAGGGACACCACCCTGCAGCTGCAGAAAATCGAATTCGCCAAGCAGGAAATGGTGATACCCCTGGAAAACTATGCCTTCAAGAAATCTGACGACACGCGTTTCGGTGACGAGGTCAGGACCATGGACCTGAAGCAGCTCTACCACAGGGAGGATTCTCTCGGCACGGCAGACTACCAGGCCCGGATGGACAACATCTCACGCTTCTACAATGACCGGTCGCTGAGATACCATTATCAGATAGACACCTCCCTGAGCCGGAACGAAGGGCTCCGCACGGTCTTCGAATACGAGGGTTTCGGACAATGGGACGATATAAAAAAGGAAATCGAGGCGGAGGAATCAGCAAAGTCCCGGGTGAACGAAGCTATCGGAGAACTTACGGGCTATGGACGTGAAAGATACTACAACACTTTCACTCTCAGAAGGATAGATGTGGAAATACTCAAGAAGTTCGCACTTTCCCTGGCATGTTTCATCTTCTTCTTCATAGGTGCGCCTCTCGGAGCACTTATCAGGAAGGGCGGCCTCGGGACACCTGCGATAATAGCCGTATTGTTCTTTGTCCTGTACTGGGTGATAGACATCACCGGGAACAAGCTGGCCAAGGATGGGGCCGTATCGGCTTTTGCCGGAGTTTTCATCTCGTCAGCCGTGCTCCTGCCGATAGGACTTGTGTTCACGTGGAACGCCATAAACGACAAATCCCTGATAGATACGGAAAAACTGAGTACATTATTCAAGAAAATAAGGAACAAGCTGCTTGGCAAGATGAAAAAGACCAGAATAGTCTTCATGGGTACGCCTGAATTCGCCGTGGCCTCCCTCGATGCTCTTGTGAAAAAAGGCTACAACATAGCCGGTGTGGTCACCGTAGCCGACAAGGCAAGCGGAAGAGGACTCAAGGTCAGCGAAAGTGCCGTGAAGAAATATGCCGTAGAGCATAATCTGCCCGTGCTTCAGCCGGTATCCCTGAAGGATCCGGAATTCCTCGAGGCACTGTCAGCACTCAAGGCCGACCTTTTCGTGGTGGTCGCATTCAGGATGCTGCCTGAGGTCGTATGGAAGATGCCGAAGTCGGGCACATTCAACCTGCACGCTGCCCTGCTGCCTCAATACAGGGGCGCCGCCCCTATAAACTGGGCAGTGATAAACGGAGAGCATATCACAGGTGTTACCACCTTCATGATAAATGAAGGCATGGATACCGGCCATGTGATATTCAGGGAGCAGTGCAGGATCGGGGATGACGACACTGCCGGCACGATACATGACAAACTCATGGAAATCGGGGCCAGGACTGTCCTTGATACAGTAGAAGCCATAATGGACAACAAGGTGGAACTCCGTCTCCAGAAGAGCTTCATCCAGGGCTCGGAGGTTCTCAAACCGGCTCCCAAACTCAGCAGGGAGCTGTGCCATATCGACTGGAACCGCCCGTCAAAGGAGATACGGAACCTCATACGCGGGCTGAGTCCTTACCCTGCCGCATTTACGGAACTCGTCAAGGACGGGAAAGTATCGTCGCTGAAGATCTACGGCGCCGAGGAAATCGATGCAGGAACATTGTCTGCATGGAAGACTGAATGCGGAATCAGTCAGGACGCCCCGGCAGGCACCATTGTCTCGGACGGGAAGGAATACATGGCTATACTGACTTCCGACGGGGCACTGGCATTGACGGAAGTACAGATTGCAGGGAAGAAAAGGATGCAGATAAGGGATTTTCTGGCAGGATTCAGGGAACCGCTGGCTTACACTGTATCGGAAGGGACATCGTCATCCGTCCTGGACCGCTACAGGGAAAACATAAAAGGAGAGTGACATGGGAAGGACAGCGGCCATCATCGACAACGGGAAATTCCCAAGGAAGGAATATCCTCGGTATCTGCTCAGGAACGCAGACATCATCATATGCTGCGACGGTGCGCTGGAGAAATATCTCCGGAACATGGAAGCCGTCCACGGTTCGGCAAGGATGCCGGATGTGGTCATCGGTGACATGGATTCAATCCGCAGGACAGACAGGGAAAAGTTCACAGGGACTTTTGTACACGAAGCGGGACAGGATGACAACGACCAGACCAAGGCGGTCAGATATGCCATCGGACATTATCCCGACGTCTCGGAGATATACATTCTCGGCGGTACGGGAGAGAGGGAGGACCACACCATCGGAAATCTGGCACTGCTGATGGAATATACCAGGATGTTCAGCAATTGTCCTCACATAGAGATGGTTTCCGACTGGTCCACGGCTTTCGCCATCACTGACAGCACCGATATCCAGTGCGGGGAAGGCAGGAGATTCTCGCTCTTCTCGCCGGACAGCAGTCTGACCATCAGATCGAAAGGCCTGCAGTGGCCGACGGATGACGTAGTCTTCGACAACTGGTGGAAAGCGACCCTGAACAGGGCATCAGAAGATACCGTCCACCTGGAATTCAGCCACAGATCGCTGGCGCTTGTGATATTGGACTAAGGTCCGGAAAAAGGAATCATTGAATTGAGAGATATTATGGCAGAGACAGAATATTTTCCACGTATAGAAGATGTGGTGATGGCCTCTAAAATACTGGATGAGGTGATAGATCCCACCCCGATGCTCCAGAACCAGGCTCTTTCCGAGAAATATGATGCGGAAGTGTATCTGAAACGCGAAGATCTGCAGATTGTCAGATCATACAAGATAAGAGGAGCATACAACAAGATACGGACGATTCCGCCCGAGGCCCTGAAATACGGCATAGTCTGCGCAAGTGCGGGAAACCATGCGCAGGGTGTGGCCTTCTCTTGCAACAAGCTGCACATCATGGGGTCGATCTATATGCCGTCCACCACTCCGCGGCAGAAGATCGAGCAGGTGCGGATGTTCGGCAAGGAATACATCGACATCGTACTCACCGGCGACACATTCGATGCAGCGAACAAGGAGGCGATGGAATACGCTGAAAAATCAGGAAAGACCTTCATCCCGCCTTTCGATGACAGGAAGATCATAGAAGGACAGGCCACGATAGGACTGGAGATCGAGAAGCAGATGAAAAAGCCTCTCGACTATCTGTTCATCCCTATCGGAGGAGGAGGACTTGCTTCCGGAGTAGGGGCATACATGAAGCTGGCTTCTCCCCATACCAAGCTGATAGGAGTGGAACCCGCAGGTGCGCCATGCATGAAGACCGCCATCAGTAAAGGAGAGATCGTGGAACTCGAGCATATCGACAAATTCGTGGACGGGGCCGCCGTAAAGAAGGCCGGAGAGCTTACATTCCAGATATGCAGGAAAGTCCTCGATGACATAGTGACCGTCCCTGAAGGGGCTGTCTGCACGACGATAATCGACATGTACAACAAGAGCGCCATCGTGGTGGAGCCGGCAGGTGCGCTTTCAGTCGCCGCCATGCGGTTCTATGCAGACAAGATAAAGGGGAAAAGGGTCGGGTGTATCATAAGCGGCAGCAACAACGACATTACCCGTACCGAAGAGATACGTGAAAAATCCCTTCTTTACGAAGGCCTGAAGCACTATTTCATCGTAAGTTTCCCTCAACGGGCCGGCGCATTCCTTTCTTTCATCCGGGACAATCTCGGACCGAAAGACGACCTTGTGCTCTTCCAGTACATCAAGAAGACCAACAAGGAGGAAGGGCCTGCACTCATAGGAGTGGAAGTGGAAAGCAAGGAGGATTTCGAAGCCCTCGTACACAGGATGGATGCCAACGGGATCTCCTACGAATACATAAACGAGAACAACAAACTGTTTGAAATCTTAATATAACACGGACTATGGCAAATCTTGATTGGACAAAGCTCGGTTTCGGCTACAGAAAGACGAACACCATCCTGAGCTGCAGCTACAAAGACGGTCAGTGGGGCCCGGTAGAAAGCCACACGGATGACAACATAACAATCAGTGCGTACGCAGGCTCACTGCACTACAGCATCGAATGTTTCGAAGGGCTCAAGGCATTCAGAGGCGCCGACGGCAAGGTAAGGATATTCAGGCCGGAAGAGAACGCCAGAAGGCTCCAGAGGTCGGCAAACTACATCGGCATCGCCGCTCCGTCGGAGGAACTCTTCATCGAAATGTGCATCAGGACAGTGAAAGAGAACATCGACTTCCTCCCTCCATACGGGACGAACGCTTCCATGTACCTGCGTCCGACCCTGATAGGGACCAACCCGCAGCTCGGTGTGAAATCTTCCACAGAATGCCTGTTCATGATGCTCTGCGCCCCTGTAGGTGCATACACGGGCAGCACTCTGCAGCCTTCATATGCAGTCATCTCAAGAGACTACGACAGGGCTGCTCCAAACGGTACCGGAAGCTACAAGCTTGGAAGCAACTATGCTGCTTCACTCTATTCGTACAACCTCGCGCACAAGCTCGGTTACGAGGCGGTGCTCTACCTCGACCCGCTCCACCACCAGTATATAGATGAATACAATTCATCGAACTTCTTCGCCATCAGAGGGAATTCCTATATCACTCCGAAATCCGACACCATCCTCCCTTCCATAACCAACAAGTCACTGGAGACTGTGGCCAGGGAGCTGGGTATGACTGTGGAAAGACGCCCTGTACCGGTAGAGGAGCTTTCCACTTTCGAAGAAGTGGGAGAATGCGGTACGGCAGTGGTCATCACCCCGGTCTACCAGATAGATGACAAGCCAGCGCTGGAATCCCCTGAGGTGAAGCCATACTATTTCGGTTCCAAAGACCAGTGCGGTCCCAAGAGCCTGAAACTCTACAAGATGATACGCGGCATTCAGGACGGGGAGATAGAGGATCCGTTCGGCTGGTGCATATTCGTCGACTGACCGGGGACGGACAGCAGTCCGGAACTGATCCTCACCAATGCGAAAGGCTAAGGGAATTGATTTTCAAGTGCCTGGAGGAGAGCGCAAAGTCCTCCTCCATACTTGTTGCGCCCCGTGCTCGTCAGCTATCATAGAATGTCTGATGGAGCACGGGGTCACTCCTCTGATCTACTACTGCAACCCGAACATCTACCCGGAAGAAGAATATCTGAAGCGCAAGGATGAATGCTCGGCATACGCCGAATCGCTCGGACTGGAGATTGTGGACGCAGACTACGACCACCGGATGTGGAAAGACAGGATGAAAGGCCTTGAAAATGAGCCCGAACGCGGAGCGAGATGTCTGGAATGCTTCAAGCTGAGGCTCGTCTCCGCGGCAGCATACGCACAAAGCCATGGCTACAAGGTCATGACCACGACCCTCGCTTCGTCGAGATGGAAGAGCCTCGCACAGATAAACCAGGCAGGCGAATATGCCGCATCCCTGTTTGACGGGGTAACATGGTGGGACAGGAACTGGCGGAAAGACGGGCTGCAGGAAAGAAGGAACCAACTTCTGAAGGAGCACGGCTTCTACAACCAGCAATACTGCGGCTGTGAATTCAGCATGGCAAGATTGGAAAAAAATCATTACTTTTGCGGCGGAATCACGAAAAAGATGAAAATAGGTATTTGCAGCGATCACGCGGGATTTGATTACAAAGGACGGCTTATCAGCCACTTGCAGAAGAACGGCTACGAGACTGTGGATTTCGGGACAGATTCTCCTGAAAGCATGGACTATCCCGACACGGCACATCCTCTTGCCAGTGCGGTGGAGAAAGGTGAGGTAGATGCCGGCATTGCCATGTGCGGGACAGGAAACGGCATGGCCATGACTCTGAACAAGCACCCTGAAATACGGGCAGGTCTGGCATGGAACACGGAGATAGGAGAACTTGTGAAAAGACACAACAATGCGAATATCCTCGTCATGCCCGCACGCTTCATTTCCTTTGACGAGGCTGCGGCCATAACCGACACCTGGCTCGGCGCTTCATTTGAAGGCGGGAGACATCAGAGAAGAATAGACAAGATTCCGCTCCCGTCAAAAGAGACAAGATAAACACTGTACATTATGGACAATACTGATATTGCGCCGCTGGTCCTTGCCAGAGGCGCAATGTTGACTAAAGACATGGACGATTATCCTGCAGGAATAGTGATTCCTGTAGACAAGCCATACGGATGGACGTCCGCCGATGTAATCAGAAAGATCAAGTTCGCCGCTGTCAGGCATTTCGGGAGGAAGAACCTGAAAGTGGGACATGCAGGGACTCTCGATCCTCTGGCTACGGGGATGCTTATAGTGTGCATAGGCAAGGCTACGAAACTGGCGGAGACACTGCAGTCGCACGACAAGGAATACATTGCAGGCATCGCATTCGGAGCGACTACTCCATCCTATGACAGGGAAAAGGAGATAGACAGATTCTTCCCTTACGAACATATTACGGAAGAAGCCGTCAGGAATGCGCTGGACGGTTTTCTCGGGGAGCAGGATCAGGTGGCACCGCTGTTTTCCGCCAAGTCTGTAGAAGGTGTACGTGCATATGAAATCGCACGCAAGATGATGACACGCGGGGAAACTGCAGGGATAGACGATGCCGCTGCAAGCCTCATCCGCACTTCCCGCATCCGCATAGACTCCCTCACCCTCCTTGACTTCACACCCGCCTCCCTATCCGCATCATCCCCCACCCAGGATGATGACCCAAAGGCAGGAAGGATGACGGAAGTGAGCACTGTCGTCCCCGAAAGGGGGTGTAGTCTGTACGAACGCAGCCATCCTTCTTGCCCACGGATAAACATCACGGACAACACCAGCCTCAATCTCCCTGAAGCCACCATCCGCATCACATGCACCAAAGGCACCTACATCCGCGCCTTTGCCAGAGATCTCGGAGAAGCCCTCGGCAGCGGTGCATATCTTGACAGCCTGATACGCAGCAGGAGCGGAGACTTCAGGATAGAAGATGCACTGTCCGTGGAAGAAGTACTTTCGGCACTTGGAAAACATGACTGATACGGCAGAAATACGTACGTCGGGAAAAGCCCCGGCCTATTCATACAGGCAGATATGGACTGTCGCCTACCCTATCCTCATTTCACTCGTGATGGAACAGATGATAGGGATGACGGACACTGCCTTCATGGGCAGGGTTGGGGAAGTGGAGCTCGGGGCATCGGCTATCGCCGGCATTTTCTATATGGTGGTCTTCATGATCGGTTTTGGATTCAGCATTGGCTCCCAGATCATCATCGCCAGACGCAACGGTGAAGGGAATTTCAAGGAGACAGGGAATGTTTTCTACCATGGTGTCTGCTTCCTGCTCGGACTGGCGGCGCTGCTGGTCCTGCTGTCGGAAATCTTCTCGCCCTGGCTCATGGGGAAAATGGTATCCTCGCCTGAAATAGCGGAAGCGTCTCTCGACTACGTGAAGTGGAGGCTTCCTGGACTGTTCTTTGCATATGTCACCGCCATGTTCAGGGCGTTCTACGTAGGGACGACCCAGACAAGGACATTGACATTGAACTCGATAACGATGGTCCTGGCGAATATCGTGTTCAACTGGATACTCGTCTTCGGCAAATTCGGCATTCCCGCTCTCGGCATAACCGGGGCGGCCATAGGCTCGACATTGGCGGAACTTGTCTCGCTGATATTCTTCATCGTCTATACCGTAGCGAAGACGGACTGCAAGAAATACGGTCTGGACGGGTTCCGCGGATTCCGGTTCAGCAAACTGGGGAACATCCTCTCCGTATCGGTCTGGACCATGATACAGAATGCCGTCTCTCTGTCCACATGGCTTATCTTCTTCCTTTTCATCGAGCATCTCGGAGAGCGGTCGCTTGCCATTTCAAATATAATCAGGAATGTGTCCGGACTGATCTGGATGGTGCTTACAGCCTTTTCCTCGACCTGCAGTTCCCTGGTCAGCAACATCATCGGGAACGGCCATCCTGACGCGGTGAAAGGCCTGGTGACAAGGATACTCAAGCTCAGCTATGCTGCAGTCGCCGTGATGGTCATAATGATCGCTGTCTTCCCACATGCTGTCCTGAGGATATACACGAACATCCCCGAGATAATCGAAGCCTCGGTCCCGTCCCTTCTGGTGCTGTGCAGCGCCTACCTGCTTACCGTGCCGGCGAACATCTTCTTCCAGGCGGTATCCGGGACAGGAAACACCAGGACGGCATTCCTTCTGGAGCTTGCCGCACTGCTGATATACATGGTCTATTGCTTCTTCATCATTCATGTCGCCAAGGCGGACGTCGCCGTCTGCTGGACAGCCGAGCATGTCTATGGCGGGGCGATGATGCTTCTGTGCGGCTCCTATCTGCTGAGCGGGCGATGGAAAAACCGTGTCATATGAGCCGGATATTTTATTTTCACATTACACATTACAAGCCGGTAAAAACTGTAAGAATGTTGCAAATGAAGCGATTATTAATTATTTTTGTAGATAACAATATCACATAAGTACTGTAACGCTTGAAGTCGGGTGCGTATACACCTGGATTTTCAAAGGTATAATTCACGAATTCTAACTATAAAATATATGAAACGACTGACATCCATTATTCTCTTTCTTCCATTATTATTTGCTTGCATTTCCGAAGATGCCATACATCCAAGCATCAAGTCCGACGAGAAAAGAGCATTTCTGATAGAAGAGGCTAAAACAAGTTTCGAGACATTTTATTCAGAGAACGTCGGTAAGCTGTCGCAAAAAAAAGTCCTGTCGTTCAAAAATTGATTGTATCGAAAAATACCGATAGCGAAATCATTTCCTTTTTCATAGTGAATATGATTCCTTCTGACAAATTCAGCGAATCATCCGTATTCTGTCATCATTATCCGGATTGGTAATATATACAAGGATTGCCGACAATGCTATTTTCAGAGTCGATAAATTTTTCATTAGACCCTGATCGTCTGGAAGAACTGGCTTTCGATGCACACGTGGAAGCATACGAAGAATGCGGCATATATGAACTGCCGATTGACGACAAGATAGACATTCTGCTGACAGTCGACTTAGACGATTTGATGAAGGAGAACGGAATAGAACAAGTCGGCGAAATCATTGAAGGACAGATAGGTTATTATATAGATCATCCTAATGCATTATTAGAAGATACATGGTATATCATTGATCATTGGGATGATATTTGGGATACTTTATCCGAATACATAGACAAGCAGAAACAGAATAAGACAAAAGCAGGTCCTATATACGATGAATACGACGTTTACAACCTAATTTTAGCACCATTAATCGAATATTATGAAGCGAATGTACCTGGTTTCGAAGCTCCGGAACTGCCTTAGGTCGATACCTGCATTATTGCTGCTCGGGACAACTGTATCGTGCAGCGATAAACAATACGACATCTCGTATGAAGACTTCATCCCTGAAAACCTCCCGTTCGGATCTCATTCGTTCGCATTTGAATCCGACAGCATAGGTTATGCCGCCAATGTTTTATGGGAAACTGCAAACGGGAGTTTGACACATACAGGCTTCAGCCGAATATCAAAAACTGTAGACAGAGGACGCTCATGGGTAAAGATAGCTGATGTTCAAGGGTTAATCAGAGAAATATGCTGTACCAGCTCGCATTTATACTATATTCGAAGCATGGATTATGTTTCAACTGATTACGCATTATATCGCATGTCTACAACACTGAAAACTCCGGAACTTTTAACAGATACAGAAGATAAAAAATACGGTCTGCATATAGTAAATGATTCAACTATTGTTTTCCTGGAATCCTACTTGCGCAAAGAAAGCGATTCAATATTTGTATCTAAGAATTCAGGGAAAGACTGGTATAAATTGAACATTCCCGGAAAGTTCATCGGGAAATCGGGTGTTGATTATGACGGAGAAAATATTTGTCTTACAAGACTAAAAGACGGGGAAAAACAGCTTTTTATTATGAATATTGCAACTAATGAACATTATTTCTTTAAGATTAATAATTTATTCAGCATTCAGATAGAAGATGGGCTGTTCGTACGCCATTCTATGCATTATTTCTATCAAGTCAGAGATTCCACCTTGGAATTCATTTCTTCCCTGAGGTGGCAAAGATTCGGAGGCTCATACCATCCCAAATTTTTAGCTAAAAACGAAGATGTAGTACTTGGTGCATCAACACAATATCCAGGTAAAAAAGGCAGAAGAGAGTGTATATATTGCTCTGTAGACAACGGATACCATTGGAAAATATTAAGTCTAAGGGACGGTCGTACCAACGGTTACGCCAATACTACAATGACGGAAATTCCTGACAAAAAAGGAGTATGTGCCATATATGAAACGGGAGACTCTCTGCACATCATATCTGTCGCCAAACGAAATAAATGACACGCCCTCCGGAAAACCGTGTCATATGAGCCTGTAGCCTTTCATCTCCCGCTCCATGGTTCTGGAGACCGGGAATTCCGCCCGGCTCTTTTCAATGCGTCCGGCCAGTCCATCCAGATAAGGATCCCCGCCCGCAGCAAGTCTGGCCATGTCATCTGCACACAGCTTCTCCAGCAATGCATGGAATCGCTTCCCGTGGTCCCGGAAACTGAGATGAGCCAGTTCGTGAAGCAGGACATAATCGCACAAAGGCTCCGGAAGACGGACGAGATTCAGGTTCAGATTGATGTTGCCCTTGCCGGAGCAGCTGCCCCAGTTCGAGGAATTGTGCTTGACAGTGACCTTGCCGTATCGGAATCCATACCTTGATGCAAAAAAGGCAAGTCTTTTCGGCAGGACAAGTTTCGCTTCGCTCCTCATCACCTCCACAAGCACCTTCCTCAAAACTGCGTCAAGTTCAGGCGTGCCTTCATCCGGCAAACTTCCCGGATAGGTCAATGTTTTTCTGAATACGGGTCTGGAAAGCGAAAGGAAGATCCTGCCTGTGGACTTTACATCCTCGACGGTTTCGGTATGCTGATGCACCCGGATGGATGCAGTGTCCGCTTCTCTGGCAAAGATGATTTCGGAAAGCAGGGTATTCACCACCGAGCCGTCGCGAAGCAGCGGGACAGCCTTTCCTGAATCCTCCGCTTCGGCAATCTTCATTCTCTGCCTGGCGACGGTACTGATTACCCAGTCCCGTTTGAGCATGAAAAACCTGAGGCCTTCATCGTATGACAAAGACCTCGGGATAATTACTCTTACCCCGTCGGCAGGATGCACCCTTATGGATATTCTCCTGCTGACGGGACTTTTCACCAGTTTTACAGATCCTATTACCGGATCCGCATACTCTTTCTGATGCACAGGTTTTATTTGCTGCGTTCAGGGCGCAGGGACCTTACCGTCTCTCCTGTACGCCAGAGTTCGCTGTCATGCAGCTCCTTGAGCTCGGCATTCAGTTTCTCGCGGTAGTCAGGCTTGCTGTTCGAATCGATGGATATCCGGGCCTCGTTACCTGTCTTCACGCTGTCATAGAGGTCCTTGAATACCGGAAGAGTGGCATCCCTGAACTTCTTCCACCAGTCGAGAGCACCGCGCTGCGCCGTAGTGGAGCAGTTTGCATACATCCAGTCCATTCCGTTCTCTGCAATCAGAGGCATAAGGCTCTGGCTGAGTTCCTCCACAGTCTCGTTGAAAGCCTCTGAAGGTGTGTGCCCGTTCTCCCTGAGAACCTGGTACTGGGCTGCAAAGATTCCCTGGATGGCTCCCATCAAGGTACCTCTTTCCCCGGTAAGGTCGGAATATACCTCCCTCTTGAATGTGGTCTCGAACAGATAGCCGGAACCGACTCCTACTCCGAGGGCAATCACCCTGTCGTATGCCTTTCCTGTAGCATCCTGATAGATGGCATATGAGGAATTGATACCCTTACCCTGGAGGAACAGGCGGCGGAGCGATGTGCCCGAACCTTTTGGAGCGACCAGGATGACATCCACATCGGCAGGAGGGACAATCCCTGTCTTGTCATTGTAGGTGATACCGAAACCATGAGAGAAATAAAGCGCCTTTCCGGCTGTAAGATGCTTCTTCACTGTCGGCCATACCGAAATCTGGCCTGCATCGGAAAGCAGGTATTCTATGATAGTGCCTTTCTCGCACGCCTCCTCGATATCGAAGAGTGTTTCACCGGGAACCCAGCCGTCCTCGACAGCCTTGTCCCAGCTCTTCGAACCTTTTCTCTGGCCCACTATCACGTTGAACCCGTTGTCTTTAAGGTTCAACGACTGTCCAGGGCCCTGTACACCGTAACCGAGGACTGCGATAGTCTCGCCCTTCAATACTTCCCTTGCTTTTTCAAGCGGAAACTCTGCGCGGGTCACTACATTCTCTTCGACACCGCCGAAATTCATTTTTGCCATAATCCGTTTTACATTGTGCGGCCCATGCCGCGTTATAATTATTGTAATCTGTTCTTGTATCTTTCCTTCCGTGCCGACAGCAGATCATTGACCTGTTCCAGAGGCGAAGAGGTGACCGCTATCTTGCCGGAACGGACGAACTGTCTGACACAATGTATCTTGTCCAGTTCCTGATAAAGGGAATTTATCGCCGTACTGGACCCGGCCAGCTCCACCACCAGATATTCCGGCGTGACCTCCACGATATGGGTGTTGTATCCGCGCAGCAGCCTGCTCGTGTCCTCCCAGTTCTGGAATTCGTCAGTCGATATCTTGAACATGGCGATCTCGCTCTGGAAAATCTCGTCATCCGTATAGCAGGAAGCGTTGATCACATCCATTTTCTTGTTTATCTGCTTGAGTATCTTGTCGATATTCCGGGCAGTGGTCTTGCAGCTTATGGTGAATTTGTGCACATTCTTCATGGACGATGCAGATACGTTCAGACTTTCTATATTCACCTGCAGGCGTGTAAAGACGGCCGCCACCTGATTCAGTATCCCCGAGAAATTCTCGGAATGCACTATTATCGTATATAATGTATTATCTTCCATAATCTCAACATTCCATCAGCATATTGTCAATCGGATTCCCCGGAGGGGTCATCGGCATCACATTACCCTCTTCAGCCACACAGGCTTCCAGCAGGAACGGGCCGTCGGTCTGCAGCATCTCCTTCACTGCATCCGCCAGATCCTGCCTGTCAATCACCCTTCGGGACGGGATGCCGTATGCAGAGGCAAGCACCTGGAAATCCGGGTTTGCCAGATGGGTGAAAGCATAACGGCGGTTGAAGAAAAGCTGCTGCCATTGGCGGACATTCCCCAGATAGCTGTTGTTCAGGAGAATCATCTTGACAGGAACCCTGTGTTCCATGATGGTCCCGAACTCCTCCACGGTCATCTGCAGGCCGCCGTCGCCCATGAAGACACATACGGTCCTGTCAGGACGGGCAAATGCAGCCCCGATTCCGGCAGGGATGGCGTAACCCATGGTCCCCATTCCCCCGGAGGTGATTATGCTCTTTTTTTCAGTGAACTTGAAATACCGGGCAGCCATCATCTGGTTCTGTCCGACATCGGTCACAAGAATCGCCTTGTGTCCTGTGGCCTCGCTGACCGCATCCACCACTTCCCCCATGTTCAACGGTCCTGTCCCGGGATACAGCTCTTTCCTGATAACCCTGTCGTACTCTTCGTCCCGGTACGGTCTGAAACTGTCAATCCATTCAGACCTGTCCGTCTTCACAAGCCTTTCGGTAAGCATTGCAAGAGTCTTCCTGCAGTTTCCGAGCACAGGGATATCCACAGGGACGTTCTTGCCGAGTTCGGACTGGTCGATATCCAGATGGATGACCTTGGCCTGCCGCGCATATGTGGCCAGATCGCCTGTCACCCTGTCATCGAATCTCATTCCGACGGCTATGAGTACGTCGCATTCATTGGTCTTGACATTGTTGCAGTAATTCCCGTGCATCCCGAGCATTCCCATATTCAGAGGATGGTCCGACGGCATGGCTGAAAGCCCGAGCAAGGTACACCCGAACGGAAGATTCCCTTTTTCCACGAAACTGCGGAACTCCTCATGGGCCCAGCCGAGCTCTATACCCTGTCCGGCAAGGACAAACGGTCTCTTTGCGGCATTGATGGCGGCTGCAGCTTCCCTGATACGCGTAATGTCCACTTCGGGATCGTCATCGTAGCTGCGGATATAATTCACCTTTTCAGGAGTGTAGACTGTCATTCCGACCTGGGCATTCTTGGTGATGCTGAGCACCACGGGTCCGGGACGGCCGCTGCGGGCGATGAAGAAAGCCCTGGCTACAGCCCAGCCTATCTCATCCGGGGAACTGATCTGGTAGCTCCATTTGCATATCGGCTGGGTCACGCAAGTGAAATCCACCTCCTGGAAAGCGTCTGTCCCTATCATTTCTTTCGATATCTGGCCTGCCATGACCACCAGCGGCGTACTGTCCAGCATGGCATCGGCTATGCCTGTAAGCGTATTTGTAGCCCCCGGTCCTCCGGTCACCATGCAGACCCCCGTCTTCCCTGACGCCCTTGCAAAACCTTCCGCAGCATGTGCAGCGCCTTGCTCATGACGGACCAGGATGTGGTTTATCTCGTCCAGATGATCCATCAGCGCGTCATAGACAGGCATGATCGCCCCGCCCGGATAGCCGAAGACGGTCTGGACGCCTTCCTGTATCAGTGCCCGCATAAGTGCTTCCGAGCCTGTTATCTGTTCATTTCCGTTCATATCTGTTTCAGTCCGTTTTTGGGGAGACTTGAATGGTCATCCTCCTGTTTTCATTTATCACCCGTCAGTCCACTATCCTGACAGCGCCCTTGTCGGCGGAGGATACGAGTTTCGAATAGGCTTTGAGGGCTTTCGACACCGACCTCAGCCTTGAATGCGGGGTAAACGCCTTGTCTCCCCTCTTCGTTTCTTCAGCCCGCCTTGCCGCAAACTCCTCTTCAGAGACTTCAGCCTCGATGGATCTTGAATTGATGTCTATGACTATCATGTCTCCGTCCCTGAGCAGACCGACGTTTCCTCCCGAGGCTGCTTCCGGTGAAATATGTCCGATCGACAGGCCGGATGTGCCTCCGCTGAAACGGCCGTCCGTAATCAGGGCGCATTCCTTGCCGAGATGGCGGCTCTTGATGTATGAAGTCGGGTACAGCATTTCCTGCATCCCCGGACCTCCTTTCGGACCCTCGTATGTGATCACGACCACATCTCCGGACTTGACTTCGCCGCCGAGGATGCCGTCGCTGGCTTCTTCCTGGGATTCAAACACTTTCGCAGGTCCTCCGAACTTCAATATGCTTTCATCCACCCCTGCCGTCTTGACTATGCATCCGTCCTTGGCGATGTTCCCGTACAGCACGGCAAGCCCTCCGTCCGACGAATAGGCATGGGCCACATCCCTGATACAGCCGGAGGCCCTGTCGGTATCGAGATCCGGATAGATGTCGGTACACTCCCCGAGCCTGACAGTCCTGGTCCACGACGGTGCGGCAAGATACTTCTTCTTTGCGGAAGGAGCAGTCGAGGCTCTCATGATGTCGTTCGCATCTATGGCCTCGGCAAGAGTAGCGCAGTCGACCCTGGAGACAGACGTATCTATGAAGCCTCCGCGGTCAAGCTCTCCGAGGATACCCATGATACCTCCGGCCCTGTTCACATCCTGGATATGGTAGCTGCTGTTCGGAGCGACCTTGCAGAGTACCGGAATCCTGCGCGAAAGGGCATCTATGTCCTTCATCCTGAAATCGACTCCGGCCTCATGCGCTATCGCAAGCAGGTGAAGCACCGTGTTCGTGGAGCCGCCCATGGCTATATCCAGCGACATGGCGTTCATGAAAGCCGCCCTTGTCGCGATGGAGCGGGGAAGCACGGACTCGTCATCATCGAAGTAATATGCCATGGTGTTCCTGACAATAAGGTCGGCGCCGCGCAAGAACAGGGCTTTCCTCTCCGCATGTGTCGCGAGCAGGGTGCCGTTGCCGACCGGGGCCAGACCGAGAGCTTCGGACAGGCAGTTCATCGAGTTCGCAGTGAACATGCCCGAACAGCAGCCGCAGGTAGGGCATCCCATACGTTCAAGGGCGGCGAGTTCCTCATCGGGAACCGTATCGTCCGCCCCCTTCACCATGATATCTATAAGGTCATAGTCCTTGCCGCCTACTCTTCCGGCCTCCATAGGGCCGCCTGACACGAAAACAGCAGGTATATTCAGCCTCATGGCGGCCATCAGCATCCCCGGAGTGACCTTGTCGCAGTTCGAGATGCATATCATGGCATCTGCACAATGCGCATTGCACATGTACTCCACGCTGTCGGCTATGAGATCCCTTGACGGAAGCGAATACAGCATCCCGTCATGCCCCATGGCAATACCGTCATCTATGGCTATGGTGTCGAATTCGGCTGCAAAACAGCCTTGTTCTTCTATCCGTTTCCTGATCTCCTGTCCGATTTCATGCAGATGGACATGTCCGGGGACAAACTGGGTAAATGAATTGACTATGGCAATGACCGGCTTGCCGATCTGCTCCTCTTTCATGCCGTTGGCTCTCCAGAGTCCGCGGGCTCCGGCCATCTTCCTGCCGGAAGTGCTTCTGCTGCTTCTGAGTTCTTTCATAAAATCACATCAAAAAACGCTTGCCTGCGGAATCCGTTCGCAGGCAAGCGCATCAATATATACCTGTAGGATTCCCCCGGAATTACGGAACAATAATGGAGATGACCACGACGACCACCACCAATAGGCTGATAATAATGGAAATGTTCCCGTTCAAAATCATACCTGAGGAATCTTTTGTGTTTCTCGGATGTCAAAAATACAAAAAATATTGATTGCCCGTACAATTTATTCCTGTTTTTTGGGAATTGTCCTGACCGGACGGCATGAAAGGCCTCAATCCTGCAATACCGCACGGGCGATATAATCACCTGTCTCCTCGGTCCCGTACCGGCTGTCAGGGATAATGTCAGGGGTGCAGACACCTTCGGCTATGGCCTTTTCACATGCCTTCCTCACTGCCGCGCCTTCCTCGACAGCACCGAATGCGTCTTCAAGCATCATTGCAGCCGACAGGACGGTCGCCACCGGATTTGCGATATTCTTTCCTGCCCCCTGAGGGAATGAACCGTGGATAGGCTCGTAAAGGCTTCTTTCCGCTCCCGATGATGCCGAAGGGAGGAGTCCAATCGAGCCGTTGATGACACCGGCCAGGTCGCTCAGGATATCCCCGAACATGTTTTCGGTCAGAATCACATCGAAATCCCGGGGATTCGAGACCATCTTCATGGCGGCATTGTCCACAAACAGGAAGTCCAGCTGCATGTCGGCGTACTTCCGTTCATGCAGGGCCTTCACCGTCTCCCGCCACAGACGGGAGGTGGCCAGAACATTGGCCTTGTCCACGAGGGTCACGCGGCCGCGTCTTCTGGCAGCATAGGCAAAAGCCACATCGGCCACCCTTTCTATTTCAGCCCTGGAATATACGCATGTATCGAAAGCTTTGTCTCCTGCTTCATTCCGTCCGCGGGGCTCCCCGAAATACATTCCTCCCGTAAGCTCCCTGACCACAATGAAATCCGCCCCGTCCACTATGCTGTCCTTCAGCGGGGATGCCGACAGCAGTGACGGATACGGCTTGACCGGACGTATGTTGGCAAACAGGCCCAAGGCCTTGCGCATGGCCAGCAGCCCTTGTTCCGGGCGGACCTTGGCCTTTGGATCATTGTCATATTTCGGATCACCTATGGCACCGAACAGGACAGAATCAGAAGTCATGCAGATCTCATGCGTACTGTCAGGATAAGGATTCCCTGTCCTGTCAATGGCACAGGCACCGACATCGGCATATCTGTACTCGAATGTGTGCGAATATCTCGCGGCTACGGCATCCAGAACCTTTACTGCCTGTCTGATTATCTCCGGGCCGATGCCGTCACCCGGGAGTACGGCTATTGTCTTTTTCATGTTATTGTCCTTTAATTCCGGTGCGTTGCTTCATACCTCAGTATGGAATCCTTGTCGGCAAGCAGATAGTCTATGTCCGAATAACCTTTCATCAGGCATTCCTTCTTGTATCCGTTTATCCCGAACCCGGCTTCACCGACTCCGGGCACGGAGAGAGTCTGTGCCCCGAGGTCTATCCTGACCACTGTCCCGGGGGCAGTCTTCAGCACGGTGGTAAGTCTGGCGAGGTATTCCTCGGTGACCTGGACAGGCAGCAGACAGTTGTTCAGTGCGTTGTTCCTGAATATGTCAGCGAATGAAGATGAGACCACTGCCCTGATTCCCGCATCGTGGAGCGCCCAAGCGGCATGTTCACGGCTTGAACCGCAACCGAAATTGTTGCCTGCGACCAGTATGACTCCTTTCTGACCTTCAAGAGGATGTCCGGCTACCGGTGTCCCGTCAGCCTTGAACCGCCAGTCATAGAAAAGCTTCTCCCCGAAACCCTCTCTCGACGTGGTCTTGAGAAAACGGGCCGGGATGATCTGGTCCGTATCGATATTGTCCACAGGAACCAGAATGGCGGTCGATTCTATTATATCTATTTTTTCCATGCAATATTAAATCCAAAATCAGTTAATCAGATCTTCACACCTTCGTTCAGATGACGGAAGGGACTCCTATCCGTCCTGTTACGGCAGCCTCTGCAGCAACGAGAGGACCGGCAAGAATGGTACGGGCTCCGTAGCCCTGACGGCCTTCGAAATTCCTGTTAGACGTGGAAACCGCATATTTCCCTGCCGGGATCTTGTCCGCATTCATGGCCAGGCAGGCTGAACATCCGGGCTGGCGGATCTCGAAGCCGGCAGCCCGCAGCGCATCGCCAATGCCTTCAGACTCTATCTTCGCCTCGACCTCCTTTGAACCGGGAACCAGCCAGACAATCACGTCGTCAGCCTTCTTCCTGCCGTTCACGGCTTTTGCGAATACACGGAAATCTTCTATCCTGCCGTTCGTGCAGGAGCCGACGAAGACATAGTCTATCTTCTTTCCCGCCATCTGTTCCCCTCTGCGGAATCCCATGTAAGCCATGGCCTTGTCGAAAGTGGCCTCGTCACAACCTGCAGCACTGTCAGGAATGACTCCGTCCACGGGCACGCCCATACCGGGATTGGTCCCGTATGTCACCATAGGGCGGATGTCGGCCGCATCGAACTCATATTCCTTGTCGAAGACGGCATCGGAATCCGTCTTCAGGGTCTTCCACTTGGCCACACTCGCGTCGAAGGCTTCCCCTGACGGGGCGAATCTCCGGCCCTTGATGTAGCGGAACGTGGTCTCGTCAGGTGCTACGATCCCTCCTTTGGCACCCATCTCTATGCTCATGTTGCATACAGTCATCCTGCCCTCCATGCTCATGTCCCGGAACACTTCACCGGCATATTCCACGAAATGCCCTGTACAGCCGTCCGTGCCAAGTCTGGAAATAATGTACAGAATCACATCCTTCGGGGTGACATTCACGGCAAGCTTTCCGTTCACTGTTATCCTGGCCTGTCTTGGCTTGGACTGGAGCAGGCACTGGACGGCCATCACCATCTCCACCTCGCTCGTGCCGATGCCGAACGCGATATTGCCGAATGCACCGTGGGTGGCGGTATGGCTGTCTCCGCAGACCACGGTCTGCCCGCAGAGCACTATCCCCTGCTCGGGGCCGACCACATGCACAATACCGTTCCCCGGGTCTCCGAGAGGGAAATACATTATGGAGTTCTCCGCAGTATTGACGGCAAGCTGCTCCACAGCCTTTCTTGACGATTCGTCAGCGATAGGCCTGTCCTGGCCGAGGGTCGGGACATTGTGGTCGCACGTGGCGAAGGTCTTCTCCGGGCGGAACACTTTCAGTCCCTTTGCCTTCAATGCACTGAAAGCCTGCGGGGAAGTCACCTCGTGGACCAGATGCCTGTCGATATACAGCACGTCAGGCCCGTCCGGAATATGTTTGACGACATGGCTCTCCCATATCTTGTCGAAAAGAGTCTTTCCCATGGCTATATGATTTTCGATATTGCATTGACGTAAGCCTCGACAGAAGCTGTCACGATGTCCGTATTGGCAGAGAAACCGTAATAGATGTTGCCTTTGTTCTCTATCTGGATATGCACCTTCCCGACGTCGTCGGTACCTCTTGTGATAGCCTGTACGAGATACTCTTCGAGGTTGATCTTCCGGTGGACAAGACTTCTCACTGCCTTGAAGGCGGCATCCACAGGGCCGTTCCCGCTCGAAGTGGCCACACATTCCTCCCCGTCTATCACGAGTTTCACAGTCGCCATCGGTATCGCGTTCTTTCCGCACACCACCTGCAGATATTTCAGATGCATGCGCTGCTTGAGCTTGTCCTGCGTGACTCCGGCTATGATATAAAGATCGGAATCGTTTATCTCCTTCTTGCAGTCAGCCAGTTTGAGGAACTTGTCGTAAGCCGAGTCCAGCTCCTCCTTGTTCATGTGTATCCCGAGTCTCTGGAGATGATGGTTCAGGGCGGCCCTCCCGCTGCGGGCGGTCAGCTCGATGGTCGAATCGTTCACTCCGACATCTACCGGGTCGATGATCTCGTAGCTCTCCCTGTTCTTCAGCACACCGTCCTGGTGTATTCCGGATGAATGGGCAAAGGCGTTCCGTCCCACGATGGCCTTGTTAGGCTGCACAGGCATACGCATCAGTGTGGATACGGAATGGGATATCTTGTGGAAATGCTTCGACTCGATATCCGTGTAGACAGGTATGTCCTTGCGGCACTTTATGGCCATCACGACTTCCTCCATGGCAGTGTTCCCTGCCCTTTCGCCCACACCGTTTACTGTGACCTCCACCTGACGCGCCCCATTCATGACACCCGAAAGGGTATTGGCTGTAGCCATCCCGAGATCATTATGGCAGTGAGTCGAAATGATGGCCTTGTCGATGTTCGGCACATTGTCGCAGAGGTACTTTATCTTGGCACCGTACTCGCCCGGGAGGCAGTAGCCTGTAGTATCAGGGATATTGACTACCGTGGCCCCGGCCTTGATCACCGCCTCTATGACCCTGGCGAGGTATTCGTTTTCCGTACGGCCTGCGTCCTCGGCATAGAATTCCACGTCATCCACATACTTCCTTGCATATTTCACGGCTGCGACAGCCCTTTCGAGTATTTCCTCCCTGTTCGAGTTGAACTTGTATCTTATATGGTAGTCGGAGGTCCCGATTCCGGTATGAATCCTCTTTCTTCTGGCATAATGCAGGGCGTCGGCCGCCGAATCGATATCCTTCTCGACTGCTCTGGAAAGAGCGCAAATGGTAGATTCGGTCACGATCTTGGATATCTCCACGATGGATTTGAAATCCCCGGGACTTGAGATGGGGAATCCGCATTCTATTATATCCACCTTCATGGCTTCGAGCTGCTTGGCGAGCTCTATCTTCTCGATAGTGTTCAGCTGGCAGCCCGGGACCTGTTCGCCATCCCTGAGCGTTGTGTCAAAGACATAAAGTTTCTGATCCATAATTTATCTTTTTAAGTTCGTATCCTGCACCTGGAATAAAGCAAAACCCCTGGAGGGAAACTCCAAGGGTCTATGTCCGGCTATAATATACACGACACGTCACGACAACCCGCAGAGTCCCTTCAACTGAAATCCTGCAATAGAGATAGTCGCAATATGCCGCTGTTTTTACTCATTTCCGTGTGTTCATCCTTACAAATATAGGATTTTTTATTTGAAAATACCCTGTTTCCGTCAAAATCATGCAGAAAAATAATAGGTTGCCTTGAAAGAGAACCATAAAATTCAATATCATGACAATCGGTTACCTAAGAGTCAGCACGGGCAAACAGCACCCTGCAAACCAGAAAGACGAAATCGAGAGATTCGCCGAAAAGAAGAACATAACCATCGACCGCTGGGTCATAGAAATAGCCAGCGGGAGCAAAAGCGAAAAGGAAAGGAAACTCGGAAGGCTTCTCAAAAGCATGAGGGCAGGGGACATGCTCATAGTCACGGAAATCTCCAGGCTCAGCAGGACCCTGACGGAAATCATGGGCATAATGGGACGCTGCCTCGAAAAGGGCATCATGCTGTACACCACCAAGGAGGGCTATACATTCGACAATTCGATAAACAGCAAGGTCCTCTGCTTCGCATTCGGTCTTGTGGCCGAGATAGAGCGCAACCTGATTTCAATGCGCACAAAGGAGGCTCTGGCCCTGAGGAAGGCCGAGGGCAAGGTCCTGGGACGGCGCAAAGGCAGCTTCACAAAGACGAAAATACTGAGGGAGAACAAGGATCACATAGCAGGGATGCTTTCGGCCGGATCGAGCATAGCTTCAGTATGCAGGGCGTACAAGACATCGCGCGACACCTTCAGCAAATTCAGGAAAGAGCATCCCGAAATAGATACCGCCATCATCACCGGCCAATCGTCGAGGAAGCAAGCTCCTCATCGGTAGCATCGCGGACACAGCGGATATAGAACGATTTCCTGCCGTCGTAGTCATCCCCGGAGGTTATCATTTTTCTCGTATTCAGATAAAATGCCTGACGGACATTCTGATTCGAGAACTGCGTACATGCCGGGACAGTGTGGTTATTGGCCGAGTTGCGGCCGGTCTTTATGAAAGTGTCATAATCCGAAGCCAGCACGGTCAATTCAGCCAGGTTCGGCAATCTCCACCCGGCATTCTCCGGCTCGCCGGTCTCGTGATAGTCTGCACAAGGGTTGTCACGGTTGTTGTCCGAATTCTGCAATTCCCGCAAGGTGTTTGTGATGTCGTTGTCGGCTGTAGACCATTCTCCGACCATGTAATCCTTGGACAGGACCATGGCATCATAGAAGCGGTTGTATTCGTCATCCTCGTCATGGCACACGAAATTGTACGGCCACGGGTTAGGGATCTGACGGAAAAGTGAAGATGTCAGCCTGCCTCTGAAATCGAGCAGCCAGTTGCCGTTTGAGGTGGTCTTCCGTTCATAGATCGGCTCCGGTATTTCTGAAAGGTCTTCATTTGCGACGTCGGACGGAAGATGCCGTATGCATCTTATCATGAACCGGCCGTTATTGTATTGAGAATCTCTCTGCCCGCCATACGAACCTTTTTCGACAGCCCAGAAAGTGCTCTTGGAATTCGTATTGGTGCTCGTATGATACAGTGCCCCGTTCATGATGAAGTCTTGCGGATATCCGGCTTTAGTCAGCCGGGACTTGTCCCCGACATACAGAGACGCCTCTCCCGATACGGCATTGGCCCCCATGCCGATTCTGATATATTCATTTATGGACGGAAGATACCACTTCAACTCTTCATCGCTGATGTAACCGTCTCCGTCGATATCCCTGTTTCTCGACAGGCACGCCGCATAAGCATATTGCCTGACATAGGCGCCAGTAAGTTTTCTGACACCGCTTACGCTGCTCTTGTGGCCGTTATCCGAAGCTTTTATATAATAACTGAGCTGCGCACCGTAATATCCGGCCCCGATAAGCTGCAGGGTGTTCCAGCGGCCGTCGGTGTCGCTGTAATCGGACCCGTGATCCTGCCCGAATGCCATGGCCGGAGTTTCATTGTATGTCTCCATACCGAAGGCGGTTATCCTTTGCGCACCGTCATAGAAGGTCTGTATGGATTTCTGGGAAATGCTTGTATGCGCCCGGCTGTATGTGCTGTTCCCGTCCGGGGACACCTGGATATCCATGGATATCATCATCCTTCTTTCAGGCTTGTTGGTGAAGTCGCTCCAGCTCGACACACTTTCCCCTTCCGTATGTCCGCCCGCTGTCACCGGGTATTCCTTGTAATAATATTCATCGACGAAACCGGTGAAATATGCATAATATGTGTAGGAATAGGTCGGGTTAACAATAGTCCCTCCGGTTCTCGTTCTCACGCAGGTTATATCTATGCCGTTATAAGAGTACGTATCAGTAGTGACTGAACCCCACCCTGAGAAACTGAAATCTCTGTCATCGACATCTCCGTCATACAAAGCCCTGACAGCCTGTCCGAGCTTCACGCAGACATCATAGACGTCGAGCAGGCGCTCGTTGCCGGGATTGCCGGGATTGATATCCATTCCCCCGTTTTTCCATAAAGGCAATCCTGGGTAAGCCGAAAGGCCGGTACTTGAGGCCTGCGGATAGAACTCCACCCATTTGTAATCGACATCCTTCAGGAAAGCGGCCTTTGCCGATGCTTTATCAGCGGCTGACAGATAATCCAGATAAGGGATCTTCGTCTTAGTCCCGTCCTGGAAAGGGGTATCGACATGAAGTATCAGATTGTCCGCGATGATTTCGTCCACGTCGGGTATATCGTTTCCGTCACTGTCTGCCGTACCCGATGCCACCCCCTGCTGGGACACTGCGGAGAGGATATTGGAAAGATTGTAGGCAAGCAGGACCTGTTCATAATGGGCATCGAGGGAGAAACTCAGCGTGACCTCGTTCGTGTTGATGATCCCTCCTTCCGCACCTGGTTCAGCGCCCTGGCTCCCATTATCGGTCTGGGCCTCGCTTATGATGCTGTCTACACCGTTCACGGTGATGGTGTAGGTATATTTCCAGTTCCTGTTCACGGAAAAGTCCCCGAAACTTCCGGCGCTGCTGAAATCTCCGAGATGTATCACATAGCTCGTGCTGCCGGAATATTTGAGCATCTCGCTGCTCCCGGTTACGTCGTATTCCGCATAGTCCCCGCTGATTACGATGTAGGTCGCATTCTCCGGAGCATAGGTCCACTTTTTCTCGCCGTTGGACGAGCCGACACCAGTGCCTGCCGGGGAATCCGGGTCTCCGGTATGGCTGCCGTCCTCGCTGTTGTATATCCACTGGTCGCGCTGTCCGTAGCTTGTCACTCCACTGACTTCGGACTGGATATTTTCCGGGATGAAGACGTCGAAAGAATAGACTCCTCCCGTAGCGGTGGTGGTCACGGTCTGCTCCGAGCCATCGTAATAAAAGGACGGATCGGACTCCACCGGATTCTCCTCATGGTTCCGTTCTCCTGCAAGACGTGTCCCGCGCGCTATATTGTAGAGTCTGTATGAGGTCGGTGTGAAGGCTATCCTTTTTCCGGAAACACTGCCGTTCCTGATATTGAATATCACATTCGCCACTATCCTCTGAAGATTCACTACACCGCTGGAAGAGCCGTCCAGACTGAATGTCACCTGATCTCCGTCGGTGGTACTTGTGAATATCATCTGCTGGGTAGGATATTCAGGTGTGGTCCCGTTTGTGATATACGTGTTCCGCAGGTAGACTATTTCCTTTCCGAGGTCTTCGATAGTCAGGTTACCGCTTTCCGCCTCCTTTCCGAGCTCCTCTATCTTCGACCTGAAATTCACCCAGGACTGGACACTGGTGTAGTTCGCCACCGCGAAAATCCGCTTCTGTCCGGTGGTCGTACGGATTTTTGCCTCATAACGCTGCCCGGTGCCTGAAACAAGGTCTCTTTTCACTATGTCGGTTTCATTCTCGACGGGTATGACATCTTCACAGTATGTCCCGTCGGAATTATAGACAAAAAGATACAGGGACGTTATTTCATTATAGTCATCAAGTTCGGCCTTCGTGGTGACAGTCACCTGCTGACCGGCCGGTGCCTCAAAAGCCAGGACGGCTTCCACCGGATGGCCGGCCTCGACATGTTCAGCACCGAAGTCTTCCTTGACACATGAAAACACGGATGGAAGTGTCACTGAAGCGGCAACAATCAGAAAAATATTCGATATCTTCATTCGCATAACCGAACCCTTTGAAAAACATCAGTTGAAAGTGATTTCCATATCTCTTCCGGTCCAGGAAAGAGCGATGACTACGAGATTGATATTTACCGGATCTGCGATTATCGCCTTTACCTTGATATCCATATTCGGGGATACTGCAGGCAGATATACTGTCTTGTGCCTCGTTTCCCAGGTGTTGTTTATGGAATATTCAATATCGAGAATATAACCGTAGGCCAAGACGTCTCCTGAAGCAGGCAGGTTATCCGGGTCATCCGAACCGTAGATATTCGGCAGGAGATACGATGTAGCATCCTCGACCGGCTGGAGTGCGGAATCGTCAAGGCTGCCGGATTCGTTCACGGCAGTGACAGGCAGCAAGCCCTGAAGCAGCTCAGTGGACTGTCCGTCCCGGTGGAAATATCCGGAAGGGCTTCCTTCCGCCGAAAAGAATGAAGCCTCGCCCGGACCCTGGATTCTTAATCCGATACTGTTTATGTTGACAGTGATATCCCTGTTCTTGGCAAAATAGAAAGACAGCCTCGCCATCGCTCTCGTGACATCCACAGGTATTATCTGCGGCAGGGTGTTGTCTTCCTTGACGGTGAAGGTGAAATTATTCCCGCCCACCGTCTCGCCGGTCTTTATATTCGTCATCGGAACGGCCGAAATCCCGTTTATTTCCTTGATTCCGGCAAAGCGGACACCTTCCAGCTGCAACCTTGTGGAATTCCCGTCCAGTTCATCCGTGGAGGTCTTGTCTGCATATTCGTCATTCGCGATTACATAGAAGTCTATATTTCCGCTTGCGGAGAGATCCATCGTACAGTAATGCGGTCCCTCGCCCTGAAGCCCGCTGAAACTGCCGAACCCGACCATCTCCTGATGCTGCGGCTGGCCAGGATCGTGCTTGAATGCGAAAACCTTGATACTGTGGATAATGTCCGTCTCATCCACATTCACGCCTGCTTTTGTCTCCCCGTCTGCCGTACCGTCTATAAGAAGGGAGACCCTGGCAGGACCGCCGAAAACGGCCGGCCCAGGTACGTTCTCCTCCTTGGAGCAGGCAGCCATGACCATAAGCAATACTGCAGCACAAAGCCCGGGCAGCATCTTCATGAGACTGCCTGCAAGACTCGCTTTCATATTTGCCGGTATTCCGGTCATATCTTTCCTTATTCTTTGTCGAAGCCTGGCCCGACTTCTTCAATATTCCATTCCACCACATCCACACCGACCGGGCCGAGGGTTATCCTGATGGCCAGGACTGCTTCCTGACGGCCGTCTATCTCTATCCCGTTGCGGGCTATGAAGTCGGCAAGGTGCAGGCGGTAAACTTCATTTCCGGAAGCTGCATCCAGTACTGCAAGGGATGTCTCTTCCGATTCGGCGAAACGCAGGACGTTGTATTCAAGGATATATGAGTCATCTTCGTCAGGATCATCATATATCATGGGTGTCACGCTGCATTTCTCATCAGACGGATTGTTGAAGAAATCCGTATATGCAGGACAGCCCTGATGCACCACCGATGTGGATGCCGGAGAACCGGACGGCGTCAAGGCTCCTTTGAATCCTTTGAGCTTGACCAGCACATCGATGTGCGAGCTTTCAAAACGGCAGGTTTCCACCACATCCTGAAGGGTTTCGGGCACTGTAATCTCCAAATCACTGAAATACAGGGCATCGGAACCGTAAAAGGCGTCATCGGACCTGAACCAGACAGGTTCCGCGACTTTTGCCTCTTCATACGGTGTGTGGATATGGGTCCGTTCCTTTGCATTCCCCCAGCAGACCAGACGGTAATCCCCCGGCGGGAGATGAAGATGACATCCCTGTTCCGCCGCCAGAGCCTCTTCCCCGAATTCATATTCAGTCACAAGTTCATGGCCATCTGCGGAATATACATACAGATTCACCTTGTCAATCTTCTCGGGAAATATATCCGTACTGCCGTCCCCGGTATAAACGAATGAAAGCAACACATCACAGGTACAGTCCGACCTGTCCTCCCTTATACAACCTGAAAGGAGCACAAAAGCGGCCAACACTGATATGACATATCTGTTCTTCATTATACCGGCTATATTGGTATGTTCTGTCAAGATCAATCAAAATGGGGAGGCAAGCCCGGAAGAAGCTGTGCCTCCCCGAAAAAACTATGAAAACCCGGAATTACTCCTGGTCGAAGTCCGGAGTGACGTTGACTGTAGCGTATGGCACTGCAGTCACTTTTACGATGACATTGTATGCATCTTCCGTCACCGTACCTGTCGACACGTTGAACGGTGAAATCACCACTTCGTTCATCTTGTATATCGTATTAGGCTCGATAGCTGTCTTGCCTGTCGAACCGAAATCGAACTTGGCCACATTGGCGAAATACTGGCCGTCGGATACGGTGGTGAAATTGATTGTGCTCGTCAGCTGGATATACAGGTCTGAATCAACAGGGAGATCGCTGCCCGCACCTTCTTTCCTTACGGTAACGGTATACTGCTCCTGGCCACCGGACTCGAAGAAGAACTGGAAGTGGAACTTAGGCTCCACGAAGTTTGTCACGCCGGCCGGTATGGTGGATACTGCACCTGAAGCATATTCCTGAGTCGGATCGAACGGAACGATGAAGTTGAATGGCACGCAAGTATCGTCAGCAGAACCGTCGAAATAATACTGGACACCGGTACCGCTGAGGCTGGAACTTGCGAAAAGATCTCCGTAGCTGCCATCCTCATAGTTGCTGTAGAAAGCGATGGCATTGGCATTGTATGCCGCTGTGATTCCTGTAGCAGTCGCCCATTTGCCTTCTGCGATACCGTCGGAACCGGCAGGAGTCTCGAACAGTTCCGAAACTGCAGGTGTCACAGGCACGACCTTTCCGAAGAAATTCGACATGTAGATTCCGGAAAGCTTAGGAGTGAAGCCCGTCCATGAGATGGTGTAAGTGCCGGCATCGGCCGGATTGGCCACTTCGTCTGCAGACAGGGTCACTGACTTGCTCCCTGATACCTGTACACCGATCTTCGAGATTTCAAGACGCGAAATGACAGGACGGATGGCCACGTTTGCCGTATAATACTGGCTTGCCATGTTCTCCTCGTCACCTATGTTCACGGTAACGTCCTCGTTCACTTCGTTTCCGATAGGAGTCAGGTCCAGGTCGGCACCGAAATACAGTATCTCATCCTGTCCCAGATCGGCCTTGACTTCATCTATGGTAGCGTCTACCTGTGAGATATTCCCGCTGCCAAAGGCTGTAGTCTCAGGGGAATTGGCCACTACATAGACGCGGCTGATGCTCTCAAGGCCGATGAAACGGACACCGTTCCCCTGGATGGCATCCCATGCACCGGGATAAGTGTCGTTGTCCTCAAGACGGAAGGCATTCTGGATTACGCCTGTGGCATTGGTGAAATAAATGTCGAGCCTGGATATGCCTGCATCCTGTATCCAGTTCTCGTCAGGAGTCATGTTTGCCTTTGTGAGGTTCGCACCTGAAATGACCAGAGTCACACTCTTCAGACCTGCATCCGGGTCTGAAGACTGGGGAACTTCAGTCTCCTTGTTGCAGCCGGCAAGGGTAAGAGCTGCGATTGCGCTGAGCGCAAGTAATGAATGAATTTTCATGATTGTTTGAATAATTAAGTTGTTTTACTTGTTTCTTCTCATAACTGGTCGACAACACCGGCAACCTGTCCCAGGTTATGTCTTGCATTTTCACATCCACATCCGGCCGCGATTCCGAAAATCCGTCTGGCCTTATCGTATTCCCCGGTCTGCGCATATGCCACACCGAGGATGTTCATCAGTTCATATCTGTCTTCAGGCACACGGCCTTCGAGGATAGCTACAGCCTCCGCTGCATCTCCGCAGGCAATGGCATCAAGCGCCCTGTCTCCCATGACGGCAGGCGAATCCGGATAATGCTTCGCTGCCATATCC
This sequence comes from uncultured Bacteroidales bacterium, assembly GCA_944326385.1. Classification (GTDB taxonomy): domain Bacteria; phylum Bacteroidota; class Bacteroidia; order Bacteroidales; family UBA932; genus Cryptobacteroides. Next base: position 35,697 of record CALVDT010000097.1, read on the forward strand.
ATGGCGTACCTGTACTCTTCGGAATCGCTGCCGTAGGATCCTGCCACCATATACATTTCCCGGAGGCTGAGATCCGACGGGGACTCCCTTATCACACGCCTGGCCTGCTCAAGGTCAAAGCCCTTCACTTCATACTCGACTCTGTAGGTACAATGACGCAGGTAAGGGTATATGTTCCTCAGGAGCCAGACATATTCCTGTCTTGTCATGAGCCGTCTCATCTGCCTTTCGCACTCGTTCCGGTCTTCCGTATATGTGTCGATGACCTCGATGACCTTGTCTTTCTTCGGGAAAGACGATTCTGAAAGCCCCTGTCTGAATCCGGCCCAGTCCTCCCCGCTCCACTCTATATGCATCAGCGTGGTATCCACGTCATTATGCGCTGCAATATAGCGGGCAAACGATCTGGCTCTGTTCCGAGAGAGTTTCATGTTATACTCCCATGTACCTTCCGGCGAAGCGTAACCGGCCACATATATGCCGGTGATGGCGATATAGTCCTTGTCTTTCACCAGAGCGATTGAATTCGTGACAGTATCGAGCACCGCGGCATTGTCTTTCCACCATCCGAGTATGTCATATCTGTCCCAGCGGAACTGGAGACGCGCCACCCTGCTCTCTTCCCTGTGCTTGACAGGCTCTGGATCGGGTTCTATGCGGGATGTAAGCCACTGCGGGATGAATTCAGGCAGCACCGGCACTTCCAGCGGGCATTCAGACCGGCCTTCACCGCAATCAGCACACCCGGATACCGTCTCCCTCAGCACGACCCTGCCGCCAAGCATCCATCGGCTGTACGGGATCGAGGATACATAGGCATAATCCTGTCCTGTCCCGTTCTTCCTCTTTATTATGGCGAGAGCTGAATCCCGTTCCGCATATTCCTCTCCGAGAGCGTCCCTGCGCAGGAATACCTTATGTCTTGTCCTGCCGTCAATTATCAGCGGACGGAAAGCATATTCCCGGGTGCTGTCAGCGGAAATCATCACCGGAGTCAGGGTTACAGTGTGCTGCGTCCTGATTTTCGTACTGTCAAGAACCACATCCATGCTCAGAGTCACCTCGCGTCCCGACTTGGCCACCTCACGATTCCCGAGACTTATGGCATCGAGATATGATACGTTCCCGTCCCGTTCTGTCATGGCAGCCGCCTGAAGCAAGCCGCAGACAAGAGCGGAAAGAGACAATATTATATTAAGGTATGCTTTCATAGTCAGAATATCATGAATATTATGGAAACGGAAGCCTTGGTGATGCCGAAATAGTCGTGATGATCCGTGCCGAGCCAGGCCCCGCACACCGGATTCTCGTACATGTCGTAATCAGAACCGACATACCCGACACCGAGATCCAGTTCAAGATTCCACCTCTTTCCCAGAATCCACTGGTATCCGTAGCTTACACCGGCCCCGTAATACCAGCCTTCGTGACGGGTATTGCGGCAGTCGCCGAACAATCCGAACGGAGTAGAGACATTGCCTGCATTGAACTGGCCGCCATGAAGATGAAGCCCGAAGAAATGTCCGTTGAATTTCTCGCAAAGCCAGTAGCGGGCTTCCGGCTGGACGAGAAAGTGACGCCATTTACGGTTGTCTTTCCAGTCCCAGGCATTATAGTTCCCCGAAACATCCAGAGTCCATTTGGGCGCAAGAGCGACCTCAGCCCCGATATTGACCGTCGCAGTAGCGTCATACAGCAGGTTTGTCTTGACTGCAAGGGTCTGGGCATCGGCTTTGCCAGCTCCGGCAAGCCACAGTACAAGGCAACACAATCCCGCCAGCAGATGTCTCAGAAAAACCGGGACATTGCATGTATGTTCCGAGGCTGAACCATATATTGAATCCTTGCTGTTCACCACATCCAGTTCTTGAAAACGACAAAAAACCATCAATTAAACGTACATTAAATCGTACATTAAATCGTACATTTAAAAGCGATAGTCTTTGCAAATTTACACATTATTTCCAATAATACTAATTTTTATCCGTAAATTTTCCGCAATGTCTTAGAATCCAAATCCATAGGCTTCCAGAACGCATGGACAGGCGGGCTGATTGTTTACGAAATCCGTTCATTGCAGGTTTAAATGTACGCTTAATTAGTCACTTAGCCCATCGAGGCTATATGTCGGTAAGGTAGATTTTTTAAGGAATAGCCATTGTGAAAGGAATGTGTAGTGTTTCCTCCGGGATTTCATGCTTTCGTTTCTACATGGTAAGCCTGCTTATGCTGTGCTCCATGGTTGCAGTCCATGCCGGTCCGTACGGACAACCGGCAGCGGACGCTTCTGCCAATTCCACCGCTGACAACCGTGATTCATTGCAGACCAGGACATTCCGCAAAGAATACACGATATATTTCAAGATAAACAGCTGGGATATCGACACCACCCTGCGCGGGAACGGAGAGACAATCCGCCGGATGCGGAGGGAGATGGACAGCCTGATTTCCCGCGGCATCATCACCACCGACTCCATCTCTATCGTCTCTGCCGCCTCACCTGACGGCGGTACGGCATTCAACCAGTGGCTGTCCGGCAAGCGTGGGGCAGCTGCAAGGAAACTGCTCGAAAGATTCTATCCCGGCATCGATCCCGAAATCGTGTTCGTGAACCCTGTAGGAGAAGACTGGGATACATTCAGGAAAGTCGTCTACGGAGACAAGGATATCCCTGAAAGGGAAAGACTGATAGAACTCATGGAGTCGGATGCCTCACCGGAGGAGAAAGAGAGGGTGCTCAGATCCATGAGACAGACGTTCAGGTATATCCTGAAGCATCATATTCACCTGATGAGAGCCTCGGCCGTGACATTCGGGATATCCATGCCGTTGATCACACTGCCGTCAGCTCCGGAACCGGAAAAGCCGGAACTGTCCATATATCAGGGAGATTTCAAATACAGGCGGATGCCTGAAGCCAGGCCGCAGCCTTCGGAGAAGAAAATGATATTGGCGGCAAGGACGAACCTTCTGGTTCCGGCTCTCAACGTGGGAGTCGAGGTGCCGATCAAGTACAACTGGTCCGTGGGCGCCGACTATTACTTCCCTTGGTGGCTCGCCAAGAGCAACATGTATTGCGCGGAAATGCTCGGCTGGTTCGTGGACACCAAATACTGGTTCGGCAAGGACAGAGGCGAAGGAGACAAACTGAAAGGCCACGCCGTAGGAGCATACGCAGGATTCGGCTACTATGACTATCAGTGGAAAAAAAGCGGACATCAGGGCGAATACATCGACGTGGGCGTAGACTACACATACTCGATTCCCCTCGCCAAGGAAAAGCTGAGAATGGAATTCAACATCGGTCTCGGCTGGATACACACCGTAGCCAGACATTACACACCTACCGATGATTACGTGGACCTTATAAAGGACCCGGGCATAAAGCATCGCAAATACAACTTTTTCGGCCCCACCCGCGCATCGGTTTCATTGGTCGTACCGATCAGGGTGAAGGTAAAAAGCAATGGAGGGGTCGGAAGATGATACGGAAAATTTCGGGTGCCGGATTCCCGGCAATTAAAATATCCACGGCAGTCGGAAAGAGGATGATATTGCCGTTCACGGCAATGATAATGACAGCTGCCGTTCTCGGAGGCTGCAAGCGGCGTCCCCTGACCCAGGCCGACAACAATGTGATAGTCAACATCGAAATCGAAAAGGAAATCGTGAACTACACGTACGAAGAGGATCCGTCCATGATGAGGGTAATGTTCTTCGACAGTGAAGACGGGACTTTCGCCACCCAGGTCTTCCTCCCTGCGACCGGAGGCACCGCCAATGTGATTCCCGGACAGAGCTATCATGTCCTGACATACAATTTCGACACGGAATCCACAGTGGTCGGCTCGGAATACAACTTCCACGGCATATACGCCACGACGAACGAAGTGCCGGAAAGCATCAAGAGCCGTCTGAGAAGCCGGGCGACCAGATACGATGACGAACTGATAGTATATGAGCCTGACCATCACTTCGTCGCCAGACTTACGGACTGCCATGTACCGGCACGAAGCATTGATGCACCTCCCGTGGTGATTGACCTGAATGCGGAAACCATAGTCGAGACATGGAAAGTCTATATAGACAGGCTGCAAGGACTGCAATGGACAGCAAGCGTAGCCGGAGTAATCTCCGGACTCTCCCTGTCGAACACCCTTGCGTCGGACGAGGAATCAGACGAAACCGTCTCTGTCTTCTTCGAGACATTCCATATTGAAGCCGACGGAAAACTGGAGATAATATTCAACACCTTCGGAAGAAACCCTCAGGAAAGGCAGGTGCTCTCGCTCATGGTCACGGATACAGGCGGCGTCGGCCATGAATTCAATTTCGATGTGACGGAGGAATTCGAGGACAATCCGGAGCAGATAATACGGATAAAGACAGACAAAGTCGTCATAGATGAGCCAAAGATACCGGATGGCGGAGGCGGAGGACTCGCTCCGGATGTGGATGAATGGGATGACATCATAATCGACATACCTATTTAGGCATCTGACTATGGACAGGAAAAGGAACATGACATATACTATTATGTTACGGCTGACATGCTGCGTGGCTGCCGTGATACCGCTTGCCGCCTGCGTATCGGAGATGACGGTATATGAAAGCGACGATACGGAGATAGGGCTGAAAGCGGTGAGCGGCATGACGACAAAAGGGCTGCCCGGTGCCATGGAAGGTCCCGACTACAACAGGTACGAGACATTCGGGGTATTCGCATGGCATAAACTCACCGGTGCTCCGCAAAGCTGGACGGATTTCATCAAGGCAGAAAATGCCGGCAACCTTGTGACATACATAGACAACAAGCCTTTCGCCAGACTCGGCACATGGTATGTCGGAGGATACAACACCTTGGACATCAGCATAGAGCGGAATACCGTGGACGGAGAGAAAGGAAAGAACTACGTAATGGAGATATCGGATGTCAGGAATACGCATGAGCCTTATTACTGGCCGAAATCAGGATATCTGGCCTTTGCGGGTTACAGTCCGTACTACAGGTTCGAAATCGTGGAAGAGGAATATGAGGACGGAGGAGGAGAGATGAAGACAAGACTTGCATATCACTCGTCCAGGACAAGACTTGACAGCGGAGATACCGATGTGGAATACACGGCTGATGCAGAACATCCGTATCTGAGCATCACGGGATTCACCCAGGGAAGATTCGAATGGGAGCACAACAACCACTGGGCGACGAACGAGACCTGCGATCTCATGTGGTTCGATGCAGATGAGAACCATACCGGCAATCTCGGTCTGTCAGGGAACGGCAAGGAGTCCGTAGACGTACAGTTCCACCATGCCTGTGCATGGCTTGACTTCAACCTCAGGGCAGAGGACGAGAAGGCTGACAGGAAATTCGTCATTCTGAAAGCCGTCCTGGAGAACATCTGCTGGAAAGGTGACTTCAGATCGGATGACGGTACCGGCAATGCCGTATGGACCAATCCGGGAGACCTCAGGGACATAATACTGTATTACAATATGGCAAAGGACGGGGAAGACAAGGAGACTATGTTCAACGCCATCACATACGAAGATTACTTCATGATAGACAAAATGATGGTGATACCCCAGCTGCTGGAGAAAGAGAATGCAGATGTCAGCCTCACCATATATTACAAGCAGCTCACGTCGGATACCGGATACCGTCCTGTGGACAATTACGGTGAAAACGACAACCCCGACGATTATCTGTACACAGGCAGCCCGCTTACGGAAAAGACTACAATCACGCTTACTGCGGATAACGGGAAATGGGAGATGGGCAAGCACTATATCTACGATGTGATATTCGGCCTCGACAGGATAAAGGTCGTGCCGGCCACGGAAGAATGGCCGACACAGACAGGAACAGTGACAGCAAATTGACAACGAGACATTTTATAAACATAACAACCAACAAATCGACGAATGAAAAAATTGATTTTCATCGCAGCAGCTGTTGCAGCAATGGCTGCCTGCACAAAAAGCCAGGTCGTCTACGATGACACCGAAAACGAGATCGGCATCATGCCTGTATCCGACAAAGCGACAAAAGCCCTGTACGGCCCGGTAAAGGACGCCGTCTATCCTGAAGGCGAGAGCTTCGGAGTATTCGCCCAGCACTCTACAGCTGCAGCGGGTGAAACCTTTGCCACCGGTTCAGGGGAGCTCAATGATTACCTTGTCAATGTAGAGTTTGTTTATGACAACACCACGGCATCCGATGCAGACGGGAAGAAATGGCATGGAAAAACGCCTTACTACTGGCCTAAGACAGGTTCCCTTTACTTTGCCGGCTACAGCCCTTATTCCATAACTGCAGGGACAAGAGACTATGACTTCACCAGGACTGCTCCGAAACTTACCATCGCTGATTTTGTGCAGGGAGCATACAACTACAAAGACGGCTCGGCAACAGCTCCGGGAGGAAATGCCGGCGACTCATACCAGATGGTGGATCTCCTGTGGTTCGATGCCACTGCCAGCTCTGCAAATACGGGAGCACCGGCTGTAATCTTCAAGCATGCTCTTTCGTATATCACAATCAAGCTCGATGTCAGCACAGGGCTCGACAATCTGTTCTATCTCAAATCTGTCAAACTGTCCGACATCGAGATGAAGGCAGATTTCGATTCAAATCCTGCAGCCGGAGCTGAAGAATGGAGCGGACATGAGAGTGCGGCAGAACTGGAACTTTATTCCGGAAACCAGGTATTGTCCAGCACAACACCGTTCGTGATCGATGACATACTCATAATTCCGCAGACTACAAGCGGCTCCGTACTTACCATCACTTATGGACAGAAAGCGGCAGCCGATACTCCTGAAATAGAACAGACATACACCTTGAGCAACATTCTTGGCGGCGATGAGGCGTCAGCACCGAATGATACAGACAAATGGCTCATGGGCAAACACTACACCTACCTGTTCACATTCACTGCCGATGAGATCAAGCTCACACCAAGCGTAGAGATCTGGTCTGAAATCTCCCGCGATTACGGTACTATAAAATAATAATGAACAGCAATTCCAGAACATGCCTTTATTTTACGGCAGGGATGCTGATGATGACATCCTGTCTGTCTTCCGTCAAGACGGAGGACAGACAGGCCGTTATCGGCTTTCATCCCGTACTCGGACTGGAGGTACGTTCCGGAAATGAAACCGGATTTCCGGAAGAACTGGATTTCGGGGTATGGGCACTCGATGAAAGCGGCGGAAGATATATGGATGATGAGCGTATCTTCTTCAACGGGGACGGCTGGTCGGCCGGTACTCCTTACCTCTGGCCTGACGGGCAGCTGCGCTTCATCGGGTTTGCACCGTATTACCATGACATGACATTCGAAGATGACGGAAGCCTCTCCATTGACAGATATGATTCCGCCGTCCATCCTGACGGACTGTACATATCGGACATGACTCCTGCGACAAGCAGGACAGACAGTCTTGTGGAAATAGACTTCCACCTTGCAACGGCCAGACTCGACTTCAGGGTCGCGAACGGACTGAACACCGCGACTTCCGTCAGACTCGAGAAAATAATCATCAGAGGGATGTACTCCAGCGGGAGTTTCCGCTCCAACGGAGATCCGCAATGGCAAGTCAGCGGAGAAAAGGGGGACATCATATATTACGACTGCGGCAGGGATGGCGGAAGCACGGATGTCTCAAGAATGCCGGAGTTTTTCGGCAGCGCCGTCGAAATCATTCCGCAGAAATCGAACCCGACAGTCGAAGTGGTCTATTCCCTCCAGACTGCTGACAGCGAATGGCTCTTAGGCCAGGTGAACAGGACGGAGGAACTTGAGGCGGAATGGGAGTCCGGGAGGAGATACACCTATACTCTGACATTGACCGAGACGATAGTCAAGCATTCACCCGGCATATCTACAGCCGCAGAATAAAGGAATGGACATGAAGACTTTACGAATACATATTCTTGCCGCATCGCTGTTTGCCGCACTGTTTTCCGTATCATGCACCAAAACATGGACAGAAACAGGGCGGACGGACATTCATCAGGCCGATATGGCCATGAAGTTCAGCACCGAGGCTGCTGCCATGCCGGATTCCAAGGCTGTCATAGAATCTGACAGATTCAGCTCTGCCGGGAGCAGGATCATAATCTACGACAAACTTGCCGTCAGCGGAAATCCTGAATATGACATTTACATCGACGGCCAGACGGCAGGATACATGCCTGCAGTAGCTCAGGACGGGACCGTGACCGACTGGAATTTTCTTGACGAAAACGGCAATGCCGTGGAAAAATACTGGACCAGAAGCGGTACGCATTCCTTTACCGCATTCACTTCCGGATACAGCTATCCGGCTTACGGAGAGACATTCACAGCATCAGCGGAAAAACGCGGTCTGCCATTTAACGGCCAGGTCGAATCGGACTCGGCCGACCCGAATGCCGCCAAATATGAAGACGGTCTGAACTACAATCCGCGCCACGGATATCTTGTCATAAAGAACTGGACTGTAGACATGAACAACCAGTTCGATTTCATGTATGCTCACCACACCCGGGATCTCGACGACCCGGACGACCTCAACCCTTACAGGGAAGTGCCCCTGCAGATGAAGCACCTGCTTTGCGCGGTGAAGTTCAATATCACGAATCTGGTGCCGTATGAGGAAACCTCAAGCCAGAAAGGACCGAGGAAGATATTAAGAAGCTTCTCCCTCCCTGCCGGCATCAGATCCACCGCTTCGGCATTGATAACACCGGATGCCGCCGACATAGTCCTGGACAATGACATCCAGTCAGGATACATCAGGGATTTCGGCCAGGATTACAGCCTCGGCTACGGAGAAGCGAACACTGCGAATATATTTTCAGAGGAAGGCAACATAGGCACTGACGGGTTCATCCTGCTCTGGCCGCAGCCGGTGTCAGGGCTGTCGGCTGCGCTGGAATATACGGACAGGACGGAAAAACATGAATGGAGCTGGTCGTCCTTTGGATATGAGTGGGTAACGTACGACACTGAGCACACTTCAGCTATCCCGCTCGCCACTAACAGTTTCACTTCCTGGCAGGCCGGAAGGAAATACATATACAACATTTACATCCAGGACAACAGGATTTCATTTACCGTCCAGGTAGTGGACTGGATATACGACGATGTCACCATTGAAGGATAATGAGAGGTATTTTACATATTATATACGGTATTCCGGCCATTCTGGCGATGGCTGCCGCCGTCTCATGCTCCGACACGATAAGGCCTGAGCAGCAGGACGGGACGGACAGCAGGATCGCCTTTTACATGAAGACCGGCAGGACAGGCACGAAAGGCATGATTGAAGATACAGACGCCCTGCTTGCCATGGGACCTGACCTCTACGTCACCGATATCAATGACGCTGCCGTATTCAGCGGCACACGCGTCGGATTCACAGGGAACGGAGTATGGAGATCCGACAAAGACTGGGTGACCGGGAAAGACTATGATTTCTACGGTTACATCACAAGCCCGGGAAACGGTGACGGGACCTCCATAACATTGAACAATGCCAACGGTACAGGTGTCACCATTACAGAGCCTTCCGTATACAGAGACGACAATGACTGGTGGTCCGACTACCTGATGTCTTACAGGACATCTGCAAACGGGACTGACAGGGGACTTGTGAATCTGATGATGGAAAGGCTGACAGTCGGAGTGGAACTCTACATGTCCACGCCGAACGACGAGAAAGTGACCCTTGAAACAGCCGAATTCCGGAATATAAACCGCAGGGCAACATCCAGTCTGACGACACATCATGTCTATACCCCGGGTGAAATCATCGGTGAGGATATGCTGAATTCATGGCACACCGTGCAGGAGACAGGCAGCGGCAACAGGACAACATACCAGGTAAAAGACAAGGAAGTCAGGAAACTGGATGCCGGACAGAAGTTCGGCTATGGCAGCGAATACAGGATCATGAGCTTTCTTGCAGTTCCACAGCCTACCCATGTGGAAGAAGCCGGAGCGGAATACAATATCGTCCTGTATCTTAAATACACGGTCCAGGAAGAGGTCGGCAGCACACCCGCAGAATATGAAACAGAACTCCTGCTGCAGGATTACCGCCCGACGGCATGGGACAGAGGACACAGGATCAGATATTACGTGACCATCGATTCGAGTGTCGGCCTCACCGGCAACGTGGCGGCATGGAAGTCGATAGACTTCATAGAAGGGACATTGCTCCCCGACTGATTTTCAGAATGATTGACAGTTTTCAGATATGACAGGAAGATTTGGCATATATCCGGTATTCATACTTGTGTCAGCCGCATTTGCGATGATTCAGGGCTGCGTCCGCGAGGATCTCGAAGACCTCGGGAACAGCGACATGCGAATAAGGATAGGAGCGAAAGTCGAAGCTGCGAAAGTCTCGACCAAGGCGGATATCGACTATGACTATCAGGGGAATGATCTCCCGATTGACCTGATAAGATGGGACGAGAACTCGGGAGGAGACAGCCCTGCAGGACGCAACAGACTGTCTGCCAGCATGAGCGGGACTCCGGCAAACGACGGGTCTTGGAACAGGGAAATCACCTTCGTCGATGAAGCCCAGTTCTACCTGAACAGGACAGACTCCGTCGGATTCGCAGGATGGTATCCCGGGAATGATGTTCCCGGAAACGGATGGGTCACAGAGTACGGCTCGGTAATCCGTTCCGACAATACCATGATCTACAATCTGAGAACCGATAATGGCCTTGACACAGAAACCGATGTAATGGTAAGCGACTTCGTGGCAGGCACCTATACTTCCGGAATTCCTGCCATGCAGTTCCAGCACGCACTCTGCATGTACAATATCTATGTCTATGCCGTAGATGAACTGACGGCAGAAGAATGGGGCGCTGTCCGGAGAATCTCCCTGACCAATCTCCCAGACAGGGTCGTGATACATCTCCCGGATGACATGACCAGAATGGACACGGATGAAATAACATTCAGATATGCGGATGATGAAGGCACGAAAACCCCGTATGACATCATGGACTCTCCCGACAATCCCCGGGAACTTCCGGTTGGACTGCCGTCCACAAGACAGGAGGCTTATATAGGGACTGTCCTCGGAGGCGCCCCTGTCAAAGGAGTGCTCGGCATAAAGGCTTATACGGAAAAACAGGAGTCGGGAAACTCGGTGTCCATAGCCAGGAACTTCAAGCCGGGCTACACCTATAATATATTCCTGAGATTCTCCTCAAGGGGTATCATCAATGCGGAAGTTTCCGCCTCTGACTGGCAGTACAACGACCAGGACTATGTGATTGACGAGAATTTCGAACTGTTCACAGACCTGTCAAGATACGGCACGGCCAATTCCTATATCATATCTTCTGCCAACAGAGGGTATTGCTTCAACGGGACTGTCAAAGGGAACGGAGAGGCAGGGAATATCCTGACAGGCAGAGACGGCTCGACGATAAGGCTCGATGATTCCGGTGTGGACCTCAATGTGCACCACATAGGGATAGTCCGCTCGGATGCAATGATGAAGAAAACCCCGGACGGCTGGGAGATGCTCGACGACAACGAAAGGAAGAATACCCCGATCATCGAACTCGCCTCCGACCAGCTGAGCAACGGCAAGGTAATATTCAAGGTACCGGGCAATCCGGATGATAAAAACGATTTCAGCCTCCAGTACAAGGGTAACGTGAAGATAGCCGCATTCGACGCCAACGGCAACATCGTCTGGAGCTGGCATATCTGGGTCACCGACAAACCGCTGAACCAGGGATATTCGAACGGATATGTGGCACTGGACAGGAATCTCGGAGCAGTGACCGATGACCACCGCACATACCGGAAAGCGCACTCGTCATGGTCCGGTCTCTACTATCAGTGGGGCAGGAAGGACCCGATCTTCCGTGCAACCGTGGACGACAGCCCTGACAATCCGTGGCTTGTCGACGGCAAGGCCGACATTTCAGAGACACCGGGGACAATCACTGATGTCACAAGGCATCCGGTGACTTACTACTATGACAGATCCGGAGGAAACAGCTGGCTCTCGCCATCCGATCCCGGATACAGGAACTTCGACCATTTCTGGGGCTACATCTCCGTCCGCGACGATATAGTCAAGACCATCTATGACCCGTGCCCTCCCGGATACAGGGTCCCGGGCAACGCCCTCTGGGAAGACCCGAGCGAAGGAATGACCCACGCTGTCAGACACAATGACAATCTGGAGTTTGCAGGCTTCAACTTCAATATCGACGGGATGATCGACATCTACTACCCCGGGACAAGCGGCATCGTGTCCGAAGACGGTGAAGTGATGCTGAAGGACAATGATATCACAGGCAGCCATCCTGCCGGAGAATACGTGTTCCTGCATTCGGCAACCCCGTATGAAGGGACGGACTATACAGACCTTGCATATCACTTCAGATACAGTGCTGCCCAGGGGATTGAATATAACAGCGTGCTTGTAGCCGCCCCTGACGACGGAACAGTATATCATGCAAAGAGATCCGATGCATATCCGGTACGATGCGTATTCGAGAATTCCGCTCCGGAAATCACCAATCTCAGCGAATACCAGACCGCAAACTGCTATGTGGTATCGAAATCCGGCTTCTACGAATTCGATGCGACAGTACGCGGAAACGGTGTCACTGCGCTGAACATCGTCACAGCGACCGGCTCCGACTACAGGGCTTTCGATGCAGGCATGGGTTCAGCCATCAGCGGCATAGACCATATCGATGTGCTCTGGTGGCAGGGAGACCTCAGACAGGGCAGCTGGTGGAGCAATTTCATCGGCGGGAATCCGTCAAGCGATGAAATCGACGAGACTTGTCCGGTGATTGTGCTGGATGACGGACGGCTGGATAACGGAAAGCCGCTGCTGTACATCAGGGCGAACGAAAACACATACGGGAATGTCGGACTTGCCGCATACGCCGAGAACGGGGACATACTCTGGTCCTGGCATATCTGGATACAGCCTCAGATCAGGACTGTTTCACTGGGGGATTTCACCCTGATGGACAGGAACCTCGGTGCGACTTATTGTCCCGGCACGGGGGAAAACTATAATGCAGCCGACAGGTTTGCCGGCTACGGATTCTGCTACCAGTGGGGCAGAAAAGACCCGTTCTTCCAGCCTGAAACCGACGACACGTCAAACGGCGGCAAATCGCAGCCGTGGTATGAAAAGACAAATGGTTCATGGAATTTGAGACATGAAAACCATATAGGTCAGCAGAAAACCATTCCCGAATCAGTCAAGGCCCCATTGGATTTCTGCGCTGCCAATGAAAACAGGTGGCAGACCACATATCCTAACGGAGACGGGCAGATCAATGACCTGTGGGGCTATGTCGGGATGACCGGGTTCCAGGGAAGTTCATTTGCCAAGACAATGTATGATCCATGCCCTCCAGGCTACAGGGTAATGCAGCACGATGTGTTCATGTCGGGCCACATATGTGCAGCCGACCATGATCTCCAGTTCTCATTCAACAAGGAAAACGATTATGGAATATATCTGTACAATGGACTCACCATAACCCAGAGGACAAATGACAATGACTACAACAACCAGTACGGCGGCTGGGTCGGGAAACAGACAGCCGCTTCCGCCGGAGGCATCTGGTTCCCTAATGCACGTGCGATGAACAGCAACGGACTGTACAACAGTTCGAATTCATACAGACTGTCTTCAGCCACACCGTTCTCCGGAAAGTCCAGCCGCGAAATCCGCTGGTGGGACAATTACGGAGAATACCGCATCCAGCAGAATCATGGAAACGACCAGAACTGGATGTCGGACGGCAGGGTGGTGAGATGCCAGATGGAATAATACATTTCAGACTATGAGAATACATCATCATATCATATCTGTTCTGCTGCTTCCGGTGCTGGTCTCGGCCTGCGCCAAGGACATTCCGGTGCAGCAGGAAACATCCGGCCCGGCACAGGCCGCGTCATGGGACATAGACGCAAGCTGTTCGATGGTCCAGATCAACGGTCCGGAGCATGACGGATCTGCAGCCGGCATCATGACCAGATCCATCATAGGACAGACCACCATCACTGAAGCCATAGACGCCAACTTCATCAAACTGGATGAAGTCCGTCAGGAATGGCCGCGCGAACAGTACAAGCCCACTGACGGGCCTGCAGCCTGGAACAGCGAAAGGACATCCATACTCAATGCCGAGGTGCTTTCATCTCCGGACAACACCGACGGGATACATTTCCGCTCCATAGTCTTCAATCCCCGACAGACCTACGAATACTACTCGTACGATGACGACGGGGATCCGGCAACGGAAAACATGCTGGTCGGATATATCAGCCGGATGGTAGGCTGGTATCCGAAGACATTCGACCTCCCGCCCGGAACTGACGGAAAGCCTGCGGATACAAGATTCATCGATGCATCCGGGACTTACCGCATCGTGGACGGGCAGGTCTGCGTGCGCTTTCCGGAAATGCTCGACGGCGAGACGGACGTGATGATGACGGATATGAGGGAAGGCCGGTATGATCTGCGTCAGTTCGGACTCGGATTCATGAACAACCTGGATCTGGACCGTGATGTCCAGCCTTACGGACATATGTTCAACTCCGGAAGCGACGGAGCTCCTGATGCCGGCAACGGCTATCAATATTGCAACTATTTCACATTCAACCACTACCTCACCGCAATCCGGCTTTTTGTAAAGGCAGACGAGAGCGATCTGAGCCTTATTTCATGGAAACAGATAGATGATGTGATCTTCACGGACCAGCCATCTACCGTAACCATAGCATTGCCTACAGTGCAGAGCAGAGGAAAGGACGGGGATCCCGGAACAAACGGTGAAATGGAAGCGCTGGTTCCCGGCACAACTCCTACACTCCCTGTCGAGAATGTAGCTCCGGCATTCGGCAAGGCCGTATCATGGGAAGATCCACGCAACATGCACATCATAAGGACTGCCATGGCCCAGAACGATCCTGACCATCCGGAATTTGCGGAGATTCCCCAATATCCGGTAACGATGGACCATGGCGTCTCCCTCAGCAAGGCATATCTCGGATACATGCTTGTGCAGCCGGAACAGGACACCGGAATAGAAATACACACGGATGCCGGAGTGTTCTCGGCCACCATTCCGGCTGAAATATCCACCGGCACAGCCAAGGAAGAGATTCTCAAAGCCGGGCACATCTACAATATCGTTATAGACATCAAGGCTGACGGCAGTCTGGATGTAGTCATCGGCAATGAGGACATGGAACGCTACAGGAATCTTGCACCGTACAATGAAACCATAAACAGCTTTGAATATTCGAACTGCTATATGGTCACTCCCGACATGTTCGGGATGACAGATGAAAACGGTGATGACGTCGTGGATGCGGACGGGAACAAGGTATATTACGACGGATTCTATTTCCAGGCCATGGTGGCAGGACGGGGAGAGATGGGGACAATTTCTTCCGCATCAGCGGAACTGTACCCGGAAGACCCGTATTTCAATCCTCATTCTGCGAGGATATTGTGGCAGGATGAAAACTACCTGATCAGGCATGTGGAACTTGTGCACGGATATGTCCGGTTTGCCCTTGATGAAAAATGCAGGACAGGTGAAAAGAAAGGGAATGCAGTAATAGCCGTCTATGACGAAGCCGGGGACATCATCTGGTCATGGCATATCTGGGTCACGGACAAGCCTCAGGACATAGAGTACAGTTTTTCTTCCGGCGGGACCGGATACAGGTTCAGGATGATGAATCTCAACCTCGGTGCGCGCAAAGCCACATGTGCAGGTCCGGATGACGCCTTGGACACATACGGGCTGTATTATCTCTGGGGAAGAAAAGACCCGAGTCCCGGACCTCCGGAACATGACTATCCGCAATCCGACACCAGGACAATGACGTACTGGTACATGGACCAGGGCGTCCGCACCAGTGTGGATGTCATCCAGGACATAAATCCGACGATAGAAATGAGTGCCCGCAACCCTCTTGCTCTGCTTATGCCGTCAAGGATAAGCGAAACATACGCAAGTGACTGGCTTTACTCGTCCGTAGACCAGTTATGGGGATATTCCCCGGCCGCCGGAGAGGTAAGGAAAAAGACCATATATGATCCGTGCCCGTACGGGTACAGGGTAGCCGACGATGAAATAGAGGCGCTTTTCGACTATTGCCTGACATCAGGATATTACAGCGATACCGGATACGGGATAACGGTCACCACCGGATGGCCTCAGAATTTCTTTCCTTTTGCCGGCTGGAGGGGACGCGACTCCGGTACAATGGACCGGACCATGAGCTGGTACAAGGTCGGTGAGCTCGGGGATTATCAGGATGCCCGGATCAACAAATCCAACGATGACGACAACAATCACCGGGGACGGTCTCTCCTGATCAGGAATTCACTGTTCAGCAACGGAAGCTACAAGATAGAAAACACCAACGATGCGAAGACATACTACCAAAGGCTGAATACCGACTGGGGAAACCGTTCATCCTCCGCCCCTGTCCGATGCATACGTTATGATCAGGGAATAGACCAGGAGCCATGAGAAACATACCGGCTATTCCAGCCCTCTGCTGTCACCGATAAGGGATCTACAGTAGAACCTGTCCCTCTCCAGCTGTGCCTTCAACTGTGTGAAGGACGGGAAGTGGATCTCGTCCCGGATCTTCCTGATGAATGTCACCTTGATGTCAAGGCCGTAGATATCCTCGTCAAAGTCGAAGATATTCGTCTCTATGGTAATGGAGTTCCCTTCCCTGACAGTAGGACGGTTTCCTATGTTGCACATGCCGTAGAAATCCTTGCCAAGAGTCTGCACCTTCACAAAATAGACACCGTTTGCAGGAACAAGCTTCAGCGGCTCGTACAGCTGCATGTTCGCGGTAGGGAAACCGAGGACCCTTGTCCCGATCCTCTCACCGGAAACCACGACACCGTACAATGAATATTCATACCCGAGCATCATCGCTGCACCCGAGACATTGCCTCTTGCGATTTCGGAGCGTATCTTTGTGGAGCTGATGCCGATCCCGGCATCCGACGTCCTCTTCTCCACTGTTATCGCATCCAGTCCGAGCTCCTCCGCTATCAATCTGACACCGGCAGAATCCCTGGCATCGCTTCCCATCCTGTTGTCATACCCGAGGACTATGGCATCTGTACGGAATCTGTCCATCAGGAATTCAAGATAAGCCGCAGTCGTCATGGAACCGAACTCCCTGGTGAACGGAATGACTTCTATCCTGTCTACGCCAAGGCTGGAGAGCAGGGCTTTCTTTTCCTGCATCGAAGACAGAAGCCGGAATGTGCGGGCCTCCTGCTGGAGGACAGTACGTGGATGAGGCCAGAAAGTCACCACGAGACTCTCTTCCCCCCGTTCTTCTGCGGCCTGTACAAGACGTTCAATGACAAGACGGTGCCCTATATGGACACCGTCGAAAAAACCGGTCGCCACGACCGTGTTACTGCCGGATGCTACAGCCATCTTACAAGTTCGAAATCCTGTCTGTGCGGCAGAAGATCGTTCTTGGCATAGATACGTGCGGCAACCTGGTAAAGACCTGCCACTTCAGGTGTGAAGACAGACTGGTACTTTGCGACACCGTCATTCACTTCCACAGGACTGAATGCAGCCACATCACTGATATGGATCTTGCCTTTTGAATCAGTGGTGGCAAAGAGCAGCTCCACTCCGATCTCCTCAGGTTTGAGGTCGCCTATGTTGAGGACGATCTCGGACTTGAACTCCTGTCCGAGCGCTATATCGTTGTTCGAACTGTCCGGTTTCACGATGGACACCAGATTGACATTCTGCCATTCCCTGCGCAGATGCCTCTTCCAGTCGGCGATCTCTCTTGCCAGAGCATAATCGTCTGCACGCAGAGCCTCGAATCTCTTCGACTGAGGAGCGTAATACTGGTTTATATAGTCGGTGAGCATCCTGTTCGTGGTGAAATTGCATGCCACCTGTGCTATAGTGTTCTTTATGTATTCGAGCCAGTCTGAAGAACGTCCGGTAGACCTGCTGATATTGTAGAATGTAGGGGCGATATCGTTCTCGATGATGGTGTATATGGTCGCGGCATCGAGCTCGTCCTGATAATTCTGGTCCTGATAGGTCCTTTCCATAGGAAGAGCCCAGCCGGCACCCGGCTTGTAGCCTTCCACCCACCATCCGTCGAGTACGGAGAAATGCATGACACCGTTCATGGCCGCCTTCTCTCCTGATGTACCTGAAGCCTCGAGAGGTCTTGTAGGATTGTTCATCCAGACATCCACGCCCTGTACAAGATACTTGGCAAGCGTAATGTCATAATTCGGCACGAAGACTATCTTTCCGATGAACTGCGGCATCTTCGAGATGTCCACGATACTCTTTATGAGATCCTGCCCGGCCTTGTCGGCAGGGTGTGCCTTTCCGGCGAAAATGAACTGCACAGGCCTTTCAGGATTGTTCACGATCTCGTTCAGCCTGTCGAGGTCACGGAACAGCAGATGAGCCCTCTTGTATGTGGCGAATCTGCGGGCGAATCCTATGGTCAGTACATCGTCCCTGAGGGTATCCTTTATGGTCACTATCTGTCGTGGAGAATAGTGATTTGCCACAGCTGGGTCGGAAAGTCTTTCCTTGATTTCTGCTATAAGCTTCTTTCTCAGGGATGTGCGCACATTCCATATGTCTGCATCCGATACCTTGTAGATGCCTTCGAAGCAGTTCTTGTCGTAATGGTGGGTCTTGAATTCCTCACCGAACACCTTGGCGTGGATTTCCTTCCATTCCGGTGCCGTCCATGTAGGATAGTGCACACCGTTCGTCACATAGCTGACATGGAGTTCCTCCGGCAGATAGCCTGGCCACATGTTGGCGAAAATGTCGCGGCTGACCTCTCCGTGAAGCCAGGATACACCGTTCACTTCCTGTGAGATGTTGGCTGCAAGGATACTCATCGAGAATTTCTCGTTCACATCGCTGCCGTTTATCTTTCCGAGACCCATCATGGTCTCCCAGTCGATTTTCAGACGCTGCGGATAATGCCCGATGTATTTCCTGAGCAGACCTTCGTCGAAGGCATCGTGCCCGGCAGGGACAGGGGTATGTGTCGTGAACAGAGAAGAGGACCTCACGAGTTCAAGAGCCTCCGGATAGTCGAGATTGTCATTCTGGATGTATTCACGGAGTCTCTCCAGACCGGTGAATGCCGCATGGCCTTCGTTGCAATGGTAGACCTGGGTGTCTATGCCGAGCTTCCTCAGCGCCCTGATGCCACCGACACCGAGAAGCAGCTCCTGCTTGAGCCTGTTTTCCCAGTCCCCGCCATAAAGATGATGGGTGACTGACCTGTCTTCCGGGAGGTTGTCCTCATAGTCGGTATCCATAAGATAAAGCTCGGTCCTGCCGACATCCACTCTCCAGAGTCTTGCGTTGAGATTTCTGCCAGGGAATGCGACACTGATTGTCATCCAGTTCCCTTCTGCGTCCCTTACCGGAGTGGCAGGTATCTTCATGAAATCCTGGGCATCATATTTCGACACCTGGTCACCCTGCGCCGAGAGCACCTGAGTGAAATATCCGTATCTGTAGAGAAGGCCTACAGCCACCAGATTCACATTCATGTCGCTGGTCTCCTTGAGGTAGTCGCCCGCAAGGATGCCAAGACCGCCTGAATATATCTTGAGGGAGGTGTCAAGACCGTATTCCATGCAGAAATAAGCCACGGAAGGGTCTTTCCTCTCTGATTTCAATGACATGTACGAGTTGAACTCATTCATCACCAGCTTCAGCTCTCCCATGAATTCGGAATTCTTTTCGAGTTCCTGGAATCTCTTGTAGCTGACCTTGTCGAGCATGGCTATAGGATTCTCTCCTGTCTCTTCCCATGCTTTCGGGTCCACCTTCCTGAACAGGTTCTTCGCTGACTCGTTCCAGCACCACCATAAGTTTCTGGACAGTGTCTCCAGATCCTTCAGTCCGTCAGGAAGGTGCCTTGAAATGAAGACACTGTTCCAGGACGGCTTGTTCACATCGATTTTCTTGTATTGCATCGGTTTGTCGCTCTTGTATTTAGGGAATGCTCCCTTGTCTGATATAACTTTTTTGAGGGCTTCGGAATATGCCTCCTTGTAATATACGATATTGTTTTCCCAAAGGGCGATTTCAGAAACATCCTTGGCGTTGTCCATGTATGTCTTCCTGTCGTCCTTCGTAAGTCCTGCTATTTCTTTCACACGTTCCACCACACCGTCGACTACCTGCGGATAGTTCGAATCATTCCTGTCGAGGATGGCGATGCCCGGATGGTCTTTCCCGTAATGGGTCTTCACCCAGAGACCGAAGCCGGCCAGCGAGGTAGTGAGCGTCGGCACCTTGAATGCCAGGCTCTCCAGCGGAGTATAGCCCCACGGCTCATAATATGACGGGAAGAGAGCCAGGTCGAGACCTATGATGAGATCATAGTACTTCAAATTGAAGATGCCGTCGTTCCCGTTCAGATAAGACGGTATGAAATAGACCTTGACCTTGTCTCCTGTCGCATTGTTGAGCTGAAGTTCATCGAGTCGCCTGGAAATCATGTCATATTCCCGGTTCATCAGGTAGTGGGATGTCCTGGTAGTATAGTCCGACTCTTTACCCGCGAGCTTGGCGGCAAGTTCACGGTCAGGCCCGTTGTGTCCGGACGGTATCATTATGAAAGCCTGGATGCTTTTGCCTTTGAACCCGGACTTGTTCAGCTTGTCCAGAGCATCTATGAAGACATCGATACCTTTGTTCTTGTATTCATAGCGTCCGCCTATGCCGATCAGTATGGAATTCTCCGGCACAGGCTCTCCTGACATGGCAGCCGCCACCTGCACAAGCTTGTCCCTTGCGGTGGATCTCACCATCGGGTAATCGTCCTCCGACGGCGTGAAACTGTTCTCGAAACCGTTCGGGGTCACGATGTCCACTTTCCTTCCAAGGAACTGCCGGCACTCTTCAGCCGTTATTTCGCTGACTGTCGTGAAGATATCCGCATTCTGGGCGGAATGCTTTTCAAGAGAATGCCTTGCTATGACATGGAACTCGGCGGCTTTCTGGTCCCCGTCATATAGATGCATGGAATCATACAGCGGCAGATTGTTGCCGGCTATGCACCTTCCTATGACAGTGGCATGGGTCGTGAAGACCGTGGCCACGGGGATGCCGCTCTGCTTGATGTAAAGCAGTCCTGCACCTGTCATCCATTCGTGGAACTGCGCCACGACCTTGTCCGCAGGCGAGAGATTGAACTTGTAGAAACTTTCTATGACCTTTCCTGCCGCATGGCCGAAAAGGGCGGATTCCACATAATCCCAGTTTCCTGTCAGTGAATCCACTCCGAAATGCAGCCAGTATTCGGTAAGAATGTCTGATTTCTTCGTAATGAATTGCTTGTAGTCCACAAGGATAGCCACAGGAGATCCGGGAATGTTCCATCTTCCGATCCTGAGTCTGAGCCCTTCGGCATTCGCCCGGGCTTTCCAGTCTCTGTAAAGACCAGGATCCTCCAGGAAATCAGGATTGCTTTCGGTATCCATCCACACATCGGGACCGATAAGGATATGATGCCTCTTTAATTCCGTTTTAAGGTAGAGGGATTTGGTGGCAAGCACCGTATAGATTCCCCCTACCTTATTGCAGACCTCCCAGCTTACCTCGAAAAGATAATCCGGTCTGATCAATTCGTTATCCATTTAACCTATTTCTTTGTTTTAACCGTTTTGCGGGCAGTCGTCTTCCTGACCTCAGCTGCTGCAGCGGTTCTGGTGGCTGCCTTTCCGGCAGCGGTCTTCTTCACCGTCTTCTTTGCTGTCCCGCTTTTCGCAGTTTTGGCTGCCACCGCCTTATTTCCGGCTGCAAAGTTAACATCTGAAACGGAATTTGCATCATCTACCCGTAAAATAAAATCGCTAAGGACATTCATATAGTTTATAAACGCCTCATACGGAGTATCATACGGATTGAAATATTTATGTACTGCTCCGTCCGAGAAGAACTTCGTACACATATAATAGAAATGGTCGCTTTCCTGAAGGTGTCCGAAATCGTCCCACAGCGGATCGTTGTCCTTTATGAGGGCAAGTTTCTCCGAGACACTGTACAGTTTCTTGAAAGCGTCGCTCTGGAGCTCGTTTCCAAGCCAGGCGGTGATATCCCTCTCTTCATCTGCCCATGAGATCGGATCAGGCACATCCAGAACGGCTACCGCCTTGTGTTTTCTGCCGGCCTGCTCAGGGGTCACGAACTCGAAATCACCGTCATTTATCACTACCTCAGGCAGATATCTCATGAAATCGAAGATTCCGCTCTGGGCTTTCTGGTGCTCTCCGAATGTCTCATAATCCATGAAGAGATTCACGATCTCATCATTGTGGGCGGCTGCCTTTATCCAGCCGAGATACTTGTCTCCGGTGAGAGGCCAGTCCTGCCAGTTCCTGTCCGAGAACCTGAAAGCGATATCATCGCTGAGCGTGTAGTTCCTGAGAAGGAGCTTGAGCTTTGGAGCCAGGGCACCGGAATAGATATAGTTAGGGCTCTTCCACCCGAGGACATGCTTTGCACCCTCTGTCAGCATGGTCTTGAAGCCCATGTCATAGACCATGGAGCCTATTTCATCCGAATAGACGAGCTCCGTGTTCCTGAAAGATTTAGGAGTGACACCGAAATAATGTTCGATAGTAGCCTTGTGCTTTTCCACCTGACGTCTGAATTCTGCAGGAGAAGCTACGGATGCCAGTGAATGGTAATATGTCTCGGCAAGGAATTCCACACAGCCTGTCCCGGCAAGCTTGCGGAAGCTGTCGATAACCTCCGGAGCATATCTGTCGAACTGCTCGAGCACTGAACCGGATATCGAGAATGCCACCTTGAACTGTCCCTTGTAAGTATTTATCAGGTCAAGAAGGAGTTCATTTGCCGGAAGATAGCATCTCTGTGCCACTCTTCTGAGAATAGTCCTGTTCGCAAAATCGTCATAATAGTGCGAATCCTTTCCTATATCGAAGAATCTGTATAACCTCAATCTGTTTGGCTGGTGTACCTGGAAATACAGGCATATACTTTTTTTCATTGTTCTTAATATTTTAAGTTTAGACTATTATATTACTGACTCGTAGACTTTCTTTATCTTGTAAGCCGCATTGTTCCATTTGAGGGCATCCACCTCGTCACGGCCGCAGCGTGCTGCAAGATCCGCCATTGCAGGATAATTCAGAAGTCCGTACATGGCATCGGCCATGGCGTCTATATCCCAGAAATCCACCTTGATGGCATATTTGAGGACCTCGGCCACACCTGACTGCTTTGAGATGATGGAAGGCACGTTGGTCTGCATGGCTTCAAGCGGGGATATTCCGAACGGCTCCGATACCGAAGGCATCACATAGACATCCGACAGGGCGAACATCTTCTGCACGTCAGCTCCGCGGAGGAAGCCCGTGAAATGGAATCTGTCCGATATCCCGAGTCTGGCGACGTGACGGATACATCTGTTCATCATGTCGCCGCTTCCTGCCATCACGAACCTGACATGGCTGCATCTCTTGAGCACTTTGGCAGCAGCTTCGATGAAGTATTCAGGTCCTTTCTGGAAAGTTATACGCCCGAGGAATGTGACCACCTTGTCCTTCACTCCCCTCTCGACTTCTATAGTCTTGCGGTCGCTGAAATCCACGGCGTTGTGGACTGCCACCACCTTGTCAGGGGAAATGCCGTACTTGTTTATGACTATGTTCCTGGTCAGTTCGCTGACGGCAATCACCCGGTCAGCGGCCTCCATACCCTTTCTTTCAAGATCATAGACCCTCGTGTCTATCTTGTCGTCGCTGCTCCTGTCGAACGACGTGGCATGGACATGTACCACCAGAGGCTTGCCTGTCAGCTGCTTGGCGGCTATCCCGGCAAGATAAGTGAGCCAGTCATGTGCATGGATGACATCGAATTCATCGGCATGCTGGAGTGCAATCGTCGCTCCCACCATGGCATATCTGGCGACTTCCTCCATCAGGTTCTCGCCGTATTTGCCGGAGAACTTGTATTTCTGGCCGTACTGGACCCTGAAGCTCTTTATCTGCCTCTTGCGTTCCTCCTCGACCATCTTGGTGAAATCCTGCGGATCCACATACGGCACCATGTTGGAGCCGATATGGATGAACTTCACCTTTCCGAGGAACTCGTCCACGGATGTGGACACCGTATCCACAGGGACATCGCTCGCGTTTATGATCTTCACGGCGCTCTGATCCTCGTCCCCGGAAGCCGACGGCATCACGAAGAGGACATCCACACCGTTGGCGGCAAGACCTTTGGTCATACCGTAGCAAGCCGTTCCCAATCCTCCTGCAATGTGAGGAGGGAATTCCCAACCGAACATCAGAACTTTCATTTCTTCTCCTCCTTTCTGTTTTTGTTCATCAGATAATCCACTCTAAGAAGTGCAGCGGTGCTGCAGGCGGAAGCTATGGCTCCATGCGCCTCATGAGGTGGATCGCCGTCATAAAGTTCGGAGAATGCGCCTACGCCGTGCTTGTTTATGTCGGCATAGAAACCTTCGGTAAGGTATTCGGCCTTCTTGTAGAAATTCGGGCCCATCATCTTGAAGCAGATGTTCACATACGGGTCCAGAAGGATAGGGAATGCACATCCCTGATAATATGCAAGGTCACGGTCTGTCTGCGAGCCTTCATAGACCCCGCGGTACATCACGTTTCTCGGAGAAAGCGTCCTGATGCCCCTGCGGGTGACAAGCTCATTGTTCACGGTCATGACCACGTCGGACTTGATCATGTCCTCCACCGGAGAATAGTCCAGACTTATGGCATAGAGCTGATTAGGCCGTACATCCATGTTCTGTCCGGAATTGTCCACATAATCGGCAAGATAACCTGCCTCATAATTCCAGAATGTCTTCTGGTAGTTATCCTCTATAAGATCGCGGACAGGAGTCCATTTCTCCACGAACGCGTTCTTTCTCTTCGGACCGTACTTTTTCTCCATGTCGATGGCGAAACATACTGCATTGTACCACATCGCGTTCGTCTCGACCTGATAGCCGGCTCTTTCAGTAACGGGGCGTCCGTTCACGTATGTATTCATCCATGACAGGGCCACGCCGTCCATCTGAGCCCAGAGAAGTCCGTTAGGGTGCATGGCCACTTCATTCCTGTGCCCCGGGAGATAGCTTTCGAGAATGCCTTCAAGGGTTTTCCCGTATTTCTTCCAGACTTTCTTGCCGGCATCCTTCTCCCCTTTCTCGTCTTCAATATAATGGATATACTGCTGTATGGTGTCGGTCAGGAGAAGCGGTGCCTCCACCTGGGTCGTCCTGCGGAAAAGCCTGTCCTGCTCATCTGCAATGAGGTTGTCGAGTATTTCCTCGAATTCGTCACAGTCCCCGTTTGCATAGAGCGTCAGCCCCGGGAGCGAGAGTATGGTCTCCCTGAGAAGCCCTGTCTCAAGCCATGAGAATCCCGCATTGATGCGTTTGTGACCGTTTCTTGAGCATTTAAGCATGTCGGCGTTCCGCACCAGAAGGTCATGGTAATTATGGATGTTGCCGAGACGTCTGATAGCATCGGTGAACTTACGTTTGAGCGTCTTAGGCTCGTCTTCCTCCACGGATGCTGAGAAGACTATGCTGTCGCCCGGCTTCATGGATACCGTAAAGAAACCAGGCACAAAGAGATCTTCCCTGCAGTTGAAGCCGCGGCGCATCTCGTCCGAATAAGTGATTCCGTTATACCAGTATGGCAGGGACTTGAACTGTGCCTTTGCACTGAGCTGCATGTTCAGGTCCGGAAAATCGTCATAGAGATTGAAACACACACCATTGCTGATTTCCCTGTAGTCAGTCTTCGCCTCCGGATTCTGGCTTGTCAGGCTATGCACGCTTCTGAAAGCGAGGAAAGGCTTGAGCATGAGGACTGCTTTTTCGGGAGCTTCGACAAGATGGTACTTTATCAGTACCTGATCGGAGTCGGGAGCCATAAGGATTGTCTTGCTGAAAAGGATATCGCCCACCTTGTACACGATTTCAGGGGCCGGGTCAGCATCGAAGTCGACAATGTACTTATGACCTCTCGGTTCGTAGATATCACCATAGCAGTGAATGCCGAGATTGAATTGCTTGCCGCCTACGACAAGGCTCTCGTCAAGCGAGGACAGGAGGATGTAGTTACCGCCTCCCAACTTATCCGCAGGCACAGCAAGAAGTCCATGGTAACGCCTTGTATTGCAGGTCACTATGGAAGTGTTGCAATAGGCACCTGTCTTGTTCGCCACGATTATTTCCCTCTTGAGCGAATACTCCAGGTTTACCAATTCTGACTTGTTGAATTTCAAAAAAGCCATAATTTAATATATTATAGGTTAATAATTTTCAGTCTGTTTTCTTCAGCACTATCGCACAACGGCTCGGCAGGTAGAGATACAGCGTATGGTCATACTTCTGGTTCCCGTTCGGGGACTTCGCATCCATCGACATGTGCTCTTCCCCAATCCGTATCCTTGAGAATCCATCGTATTCGGCCTCATCACTGTCAAGCACTACCTCGTATTTCCCCGGCGGGGCTGAAAACCCATAGTCTGAAAAGGATAGGCAAGGATTGAAATTGAACGCAAAGATACAATTTATTCTTTTGAATACTAATATTTTTTTCTCTTCATCCTGAACCAGGAGCTCCGGACGGGCTTCAAGGATGCCCTCTGATTTACCGAGCCTTATCATTGCATTGTCGAAATTCAGAAGGTACCGGTATCTGAGATAATCCGGTTCCGACAGCGACCATTGCCTGCGTGCGTATTTATAGGACCAACCGTTCCCTTCACGCGGGAAATCTATCCATTCCGGATGTCCGAACTCGTTCCCCATGAAATTCAGGTATCCGTCACCGGCAGTGGCCATAGTCACGAGCCTTATCATCTTGTGCAGCGCGATTCCCCTGTCGATGATATCCGACTTGGAATCCTTGTTCATGGAGAAATACATTTCCTTGTCCATCAGCCTGAAAATGATGGTCTTGTCCCCTACCATGGCCTGGTCGTGGCACTCGGCATAGCTTATGGTCTTCTCATCGGCCCTCTTGTTTGTAAGCTGCCACCACATCTCGCCCATGCTCCACTGGTCATCGGAAAGTTCCTTGATCCATTTTATCCAATGGTCGGCCACCCCCATGCTCATGCGGAAGTCAAAACCGACACCGCCGGCTTCAAAAGGAGCGGCGAGCCCTGCCATTCCGCTGACATCCTCGGCAATGGTGAATGCATCCGGATTCAGTTCCTTTACAAGCAGGTTCGCAAGAGCCAGATAAGTCACCGCAGACTCGTCCACCCCGTCATTGAAATAATTGTCATAACCGACAAAGTCCTTTCCGAGTCCGTGGTCCCAGTATATCATACTGGTCACGCCGTCGAAGCGGAACCCGTCTATATGATATTCCTCCATCCAGTATTTGCAGTTCGACAGAAGGAAATGCCGGGTCTCGTGCCGGCCGTAATCGAAACATCTCGACCCCCACGCCGGATGCTGTCCCCTCGGTCCGGAATAGAAATACATGTCCCCGTCCTTTCCGTCGAAATCGCCGAGGCCCTCCAGCTCATTGTCCACCGAATGCGAATGCACGATATCCATCACAACGGCTATTCCCGCCCCATGCGCTTCATCCACAAGGGCCTTGAACTCCTCCGGAGTCCCGAACCGGGAGCTAAGGGCGTAGAAATTCGACACCTGATATCCGAAAGAGCCGTAATATGGATGCTCCTGCAGCGCCATGATCTGGATGGTGTCATAGCCGTCCTTGACTATCCTCGGCAGTACATTCTCCCTGAATTCCGTAAATGTGGAGACCTTCCCTTCTTCCGAGCTCATGCCTATGTGGCATTCATAGATAAACGGATGCTCCCTTTTCCCGGGCCCTTTGTGCTTCCATCTGTAAGGTTTTGCCGGATCCCACACCTGAGCCACAAAAAGCTTCGTTTCAGGGTCCTGTACGGCCCTTGTAGTATAGGCCGGCAATCTTTCCCCGCCTCCTCCTGGCCATTCGATATAGAGCTTGTACAGAGTCCTGTCCGAGATGAACATGGAGCTTACGGTTATCTCCCAGTTGCCGTTCCCCACGGGTTTCAATGCGTAAGCCTCTGTCCGTTTCCAGTTGTTGAACTCCCCGATAAGATAAATCTTGGTGGCATTCGGCGCCCACTCCCTGAACACCCAGTCCCCTTCTGCAGTACGGTGCATTCCATAATACAGATGATTGTTCAGTCCTTTAGACAATGACCCGTCTGCCGCAATGTCAGCCACAGCATCCAGAATCCTCTGATGACGTGCATCGATCGCCTCCCTGTAAGGGGCCAGCCACGGATCTGTCTCATAGATCATAGGTCTTTCCGATGTTTGTTCCCTGTTTTTCCTGTTCATGGTCTGATATTTTTCTGCCGGAACGGCAATCCTTTCCGCTACAATGTCTCCATGGCCTCGGCCTTTTCCCTCGCAGTTCTCAGATATTTCCTGCACGAGGCTATGAGCCGGTCAGCCTTTCTTATATACTTGTCGATGTCGTCAAGCCCTGTCGAGGGGTCCTCCACCTTTGAAGCTATCTTCTCCAGTTCCCCGACAGCAGCCGCATAATCGAATCCCTTTTCCGGTGTTTCCCTGTTTCCGTCTTTTCTTTCCGCCATAATATCAATATTAATCTGTATCGTTCCGGCTTTCCGGGGCCAGATGCACTTTTTCCACCGAACAGTTCAGGACTCCATCCGCAAACATCAGCGAAATGCTGTCCCCTGCACGCCTGTCCGACGCCTTTCTGAAAGGGACTCCGGACTTGTCCAGCACAAGCACATACCCCCTGCCGAGTATGTTTCTCGGATCAGCCGACTTTATCCTTGTCTCCAGCACCTGAAGTCTGGTCTCCATTACATTGACCTTGTTAAGGAAGGCGAGTTTCAACCTGGAGCCGAAAGAAAGCAGTCTCGCGTCCTCGTCCGCATAGCATCCTATGAGTTCGTCAGCCAGCGCAGTGGGGGTCTTCAGATAGCGGTTCGCCACCATGTCACACACGTGGAAATCCTGGTCATGGCCTACCGCCGTGAATACCGGAACGGGACAACGCGCAACAGCCGCAGCCAGATCATAATCGTCATAGCACGCCAGATCAAGTTTCGCCCCTCCCCCTCTCATTATCAGGACCAGGTCATAACGGACTCCGGAACCTGTTATCATGCCAATGGCATCTGCAATGGAACGCGGGGCTTCACTTCCCTGCATGACTGCCGGGAAAAGTTCGGGACAGAACACGAAACCGTACTCGTTTTCAAGAAGATGTCTTGTAAAATCCCTGTATCCGGCAGCGTCTGGTGCAGAGATTACTGCAAGCCTGTACGGCAGGTCAGGCACGGCAAGCTCCTTCTGAAGAGCCATCAGCCCTTCCTTCTCAAGCCGCTCCACAGTCTGCCTCTTCTGAAGTTCCTTTTCCCCAAGTGTAAAATCAGGATCAATGTCATCTATGACAAGTGAAAGTCCGTAAAGCTGGCTGAAATTCACGGCCACACGGACGAGGACATTCATGCCTTCGGACAGATCCGAACCGGTCACCGACTTGAAGAACGGGGCCAGAAGACGGTATCTGGAACTCCATATCACTGCCTGGGCCTTTGCCACGAGCCCGGAATCGGAACTCTGGGAAAGCTCCAGATAGCAATGTCCGGCAGGCCGGGCCTTCAGGGCACTGATCTCGGCCCTCAGCCACACCTTTCCCGGAAAGACACTCTCCACTCCCGCCTTCAGCCGTGTCTGCAATTCATACAGATCAATGAATTTTTCCCCCATATAAGTCCGGTTATGCTTCCTACTATATCCTTACAAAATTAACAATTTTTACCGAAAAACCTTCTTCAGGATATTAATTTTTCCATATCCGGCCTGTTTTATTTCAAATTCCATATTTATTTATAAAAATTTCTTTTTTCTGTCACCATATCAATAATTTTTTGTTATCTTACACAGATAAATTATCTTTGCGCTCGTTTCATGGGTATGGGACGGGGATTATGAATCGTCGAATGACGTTAATATGAAAGTTACCGAAGCTTTATTTGCAGGCAGCAGCACACGCATATCGGAGAAACCCAAACAGGTGTTCCCCGAATTTGCATTCATAGGAAGGTCCAATGTCGGGAAATCTTCCCTTATCAATATGCTGTGCGGACGGAAAAATCTGGCAATGACGTCATCCACACCGGGAAAGACACAGCTGGTAAACCATTACCTGATAAACAGGGAATGGTATCTGGTAGATCTCCCGGGTTACGGATATGCAAAGATGTCCAAGACCGGACGGCAGAAACTTGCCCGGATCATACGCGATTACATAAATCTGTCCAGGGAGCTCACTGTCCTGTTTGTCCTTATCGATTCAAGGCATGACATAGGCCAGGTGGACATGGACTTTCTGGTAGAACTTGGGGAGAGCAGGATTCCCTTTGCGATAATCTTCACCAAAGGTGACAAGAACAGCGCCGCCGCCAGAACCGCACAGATAGAGAAGAACAAGCAGAAGATCCTTGAATATTGGGAGGAGCTTCCTCCGGTCTTCGACAGTTCTTCGGTGACAGGCATGGGCAGGGATGAGATCCTGGACTATATAGAATCCGTCCTCAAAGATATCAAGACTGAATCCATATCGAACAACTAAATCCATATCGAGATGCACAACGAGCATAAAATGAAATTATTTGCGTGCAGGAGTTCCAAGCCCCTGGCAGAAAAGATCGCCAAGTCTCTTAACATAGAGCTCGGGCAGTCAGATGTGTTGACCTTCAGTGACGGGGAGTTCCAGCCGTCATTCAACGAAAGCGTCCGGGGCGCGACTGTCTTCATCGTGCAGTCGACATTTCCTCCGGTAGAGAATCTTTTCGAGCTGCTACTCATGATCGATGCAGCCAAAAGGGCCTCTGCCCACTGTGTCATCGCGGTAATGCCGTATTTCGGATGGGCGCGCCAGGACAGGAAAGACAAGCCGCGTGTATCGATCGGAGCGAAGCTTGTAGCCAATATCCTCCATGCAGCAGGATGCGACAGGGTGATGACCTGCGACCTCCACGCTGACCAGATACAGGGTTTTTTCGATTTCCCGGTAGACCATATATATGCCAGTTCGATATTCCTCCCGTATCTCAGGGAAAAGGAGATCGAGAATCTCGCAATAGCGGCACCTGACATGGGAGGTGCGAAAAGGGCAAATGCTTACGCCCGCTATCTGCAGTGCCCGGTGATCATCTGCCACAAATCCAGGGAAAGGGCGAATGTCGTAGGCTCCATAACAGCCATCGGTGATGTAGCAGGAAAGAACGTCATAATCGTGGACGACATGATAGACACCGCCGGCACTCTTACCAAAGCGGCCAATGTGCTCAAGGAGATGGGAGCCCTCAGTGTACGCGCCTGCGCCACCCATGCCGTATTTTCCGGAAACGCATATGAAAGGATAGCGAATTCAGCCCTCGAGGAAGTGATTGTGACTGATACTATACCGCTGTCCACGAAGCCGGAGAAGGACAAGAGCAAGATTACGGTGCTTTCAGTAGCGGACATGTTCGCCAATATCATATATAAGGTATACAACGACGAACCGATCAGTCCTGATTTCATCATCTGACGTATCCATGGAGATCTTCATTGCGGCAATAGTATTCGTTGGGCTAAGTGTCTTCGGTCTGTGCTTCAACATCATTTTCAGGAAAAACGGCAAGTTCCCTGAAACCGAGATAAGCAGGAACAAGGAGATGCGCAAGCTCGGGATAAGATGCGCGAAGGAAGACGAATTGAGACTCTGGGGGAAAAAGAACGGGAAACAGAATCCCTCATGCAGCGACCTGGGATGTACGGATTGCGCCGGATGCGATATTGTATTCAACAAGAAAACAGAAGAAAAGTCATGAGGCTCGTAGCGATAGTAGGAAGACCGAACGTCGGAAAATCGACTCTGTTCAACAGGCTCGTGGGAATGCGCCAGGCAATCGTGGATGAAACCGCCGGCGTGACAAGGGACAGGCATTACGGACAGTGCGAATGGTGCGGGAATGTCTTCTCGGTAGTGGACACAGGCGGTTACACTTCGAATTCCGACGATGTGTTCGAAGAGGAGATCCGCAAACAGGTGGTCATAGCCATAGAAGAAGCCGATCTGGTGCTCTTCATGGTTGAGGCTGCGACAGGCATAACGGATTACGACGATGAGATTGCCGACATTCTCAGGAGATCCGGGAAACCGGTCGTGCTTGCAGTGAACAAGGTCGACTCCGGTGCCAAGATGTTCGATTCATACCAGTTCTATTCGCTTGGTCTCGGGGAGATATGGAGCATATCGGCCGCTACGGGAAGCGGGACAGGAGACCTGCTGGATGAAATAGTGAGGAAACTGCCCGAGGACAGGCAGACTGCAGAGGACGGGCATCCGGAACTGCCGCACATAGCGATAGTGGGCAGGCCGAATGTAGGCAAGTCTTCTCTCACAAACGCCCTGCTCGGACAGGACAGGAACATAGTGACGCCTGTGGCCGGCACGACAAGGGATTCCATCGCGACATACTACAACAAATTCGGCCACGAATTCATGCTCATAGATACAGCGGGGATGAGGAAAAAGTCGAAAGTCCATGAAGATCTCGAATTCTATTCAGTCATGAGATCTATCAGGGCTATAGAGAATTCCGATGTCTGCATCCTGATGGTCGATGCCCGGAACGGGCTTGAATCGCAGGACATGAGCATCTTCAATCTTATTGTCAGAAACCAGAAGGGCTGCGTGATAGTCGTGAACAAATGGGATCTGATAGAGAAAGACAGCAACACCATGAAGAAATACCGCGAGGCATTCATGGCCAGGCTGGCGCCTTTCAACGATGTGCCTGTCATCTTCACTTCCGTGATAAACAAGCAGAGAATCCTGGACGTTCTTGATGCGGCTTCAAAAGTGTTCGGGAATTATTCCAAAAAAATCCCGACGTCCAGGCTGAACGAGGAGATGCTTCCGATAGTGGGAGAATACCCGCCTCCTGCATGGAAAGGCAAGTACGTGAAGATCAAATTCATAACACAGCTCCCTACCCGAAGCCCGAAATTCGCCTTCTTCTGCAATCTTCCGCAATATGTAAAGGATCCGTACAAGCGGTTCGTGGAAAACAAGCTGAGAGAGAAGTTCGATTTCACAGGGTGTCCGATGCAGATTTTCTTCCGCCAGAAGTAAGTGACTTGAACTGAAAAAAGTTGTCACCCGAGGGAGCACAAAAAAGGAATGACAATGGAACTAAAGACAGTGACCCGGAGGGTCTGGAACGAAGAACTTGGATGGTATGAGGAGAAGGAGTTTACG
>CALVDT010000098.1 GCA_944326385.1 uncultured Bacteroidales bacterium
AAATTTATTTGCCTTTGTTCTCGCTTAATCGCTTATTTGTCCGCTGTGCGCCCATATATAGCTGCCGCTCGACAAAGTCAAATTTATTTGCCTTTGTTCTCGCTTAATCGCTATATTTGCAGAAGAAGGTGCTGCGGAACGGCATCTGATGATATGATTTCACGATATGGATTTGCTTGCTGCTTTTAACCTGCCTGTCACAGACCCTACATGGATATTCTTTATTGTCCTTATTATAATATTGTTCGCACCTCTGCTTCTCGGAAAACTGAGGATTCCCCATATCATAGGGATGATTCTGGCGGGAGTGGCGATCGGTGAGTTCGGCTTCAACATCCTGGAACGGGACAGCAGCTTCGAGCTTTTCGGAAGAGTCGGACTGTTCTATATCATGTTTCTTGCCGGGCTGGAAATGGATCTTGAGGATTTCAGAAAAAACAAAGTCAAAGGGCTGGTATTCGGTTTATTGACTTTTGCTGTCCCGATGGCTCTCGGCATATGGAGCAGCATGTCCTTGCTCGGATTCTCACTGACCACATCCATATTGCTTTCCAGTATGTATGCCTCGCATACACTTGTGGCATATCCGATTGTCAGCAGGTACGGGATTTCACGGCAGCGCAGCGTCAACATCACTATAGGCGGCACAGTCATAACGGTGACTCTTGCCCTTATTATACTGGCTGTAATAAGCGGAATGTACAAGGGGACTTCAGACGGCTGGTACTGGCTTCTGCTTTTCGTGAATGTGGTGCTGATAAGTGTCCTGATAGTGTTCTGCTTCCCGATGGTCGCAAGATGGTTCTTCAGAAAATATGATGACCCGGTGATGCAGTTCGTGTTTGTACTTGCGATGGTCTTTCTCGGCGGAGGCCTGATGTCGCTTGCCGGAATGGAGGGAATACTCGGGGCGTTCCTTGTCGGTATTGTCCTGAATCCGCTTATACCGAGAGTCTCGCCTCTGATGAACAGACTTGAATTTGTGGGAAATGCGCTTTTCATACCGTATTTCCTGATCGGGGTCGGAATGATCATAGACATAAGGACCTTGTTCACCGGAGGGACTGCTTTGAAAGTGGCAGTGGTCATGACAGTGGTGGCTACGCTGAGCAAATGGCTTGCCGCATACGGGACACAGAAGATATTCAGGATGTCACGGAACGAAAGGGGAATGATGTTCGGCCTCAGCAATGCCCAGGCCGCCGCTACTCTTGCGGCAGTACTGGTAGGGCATGACATAATCCTTGACAACGGGGAGAGGCTATTGAATGACGATGTGCTGAACGGGACAGTGGTGATGATTCTGTTCACCTGCATCATAAGTTCTCTTGCGACGGACTGGTTCGGACGCAAACTCGCCGTAGCCCAGCCTGCCGAGGTCAAGGACAATGACGATCCCGGGGAAAGGATAC
Organism: uncultured Bacteroidales bacterium; assembly: GCA_944326385.1. Lineage (GTDB taxonomy): Bacteria > Bacteroidota > Bacteroidia > Bacteroidales > UBA932 > Cryptobacteroides. Next base: position 1,413 of record CALVDT010000098.1, read on the forward strand.
TTATCCCCGTGGCCAATCCTGATACCATAGAATCCCTGGTCAATCTTGGACTTGTCATCCGCAGGCCGAAGTCCAGGGGCGGTTTCGTGGCTTTGAATGTAAATGTCGATTCGGCAAGGAATACAGTGAAGTCCGAGGCGGGGAAGCGCGGACTGGAGAAGGTGGCGAAGATAGCGGCAGCCGCCGATGTGAACGTCAGCATGGTCAGCCGTTATGATACGAGTGTATCGTCGGGTATCATCCACACGATCAAGGAGTATTCGGCTACAAGCGTAGTGATCGGACTGCACCAGAAGTCCGGATTCCTGGATTCCTTTTTCGGGGCACTGACTAACAATCTCCTCAAAGGGACGAATCTTGAAGTCATGGTTGCGCGTTTCACCATGCCGGTCAACACTGTCAAGAATATGGTGGTGATAGTGCCTCCGCGTGCCGAATACGAGGCTGGATTCTCGCAATGGACAGCTCATCTTTCCAGAATGACTGGGCAGCTCGGATGCAGGGTGCTTTATGTCTCTGAAGGGGAGACAGGGAATCAGGTCCGGATGAAATGCCGGTTTTACGGAGTAGAGACTTCCTCCAGATTTGAAAGCGTGGAGAAACTGACGCTTCCTGAGCAGATGTCAAGGCAGATGAAGTCTGAAGATGTTCTGGTGGTGGTAAGCGCGCGGAGCGGATCGATATCGTACGACCCTGCAATGGACCGGCTTCCGCAGTATCTCGTGAAGAACGAATCCATCGGGAATTTCATGATAATCTATCCTGAACAGGTAGATCTGGAAGATATGGTGTCGTTCTCCGACCCGATGGGCAACGCATGATCCCGGCTGCGTGGGAGAGTGCCGGAGTGGTTGCAATGAGGAAAGGAAATGTCTGTGGTTGCATTACTGGAGCAGAGGTGCAATAAACGTGAAAAAGGGCTGAGAAAGTAAGTAGTAAGTATCAGTCGAACATTACTTCAGCAATTCCGGAAATTTTTGCTGCCTTTTCTCACGCAAACATCACACACCCCCCCCCGCTGCCTTACACACCCGGAACTTTTTCCGCCGCAGGTCTTCAAATCCGCATAAAAAATGAGGGTGGGGCAAAAGGGTACTTTCTGCGTTATACTTGATTCGAAAATCCTCATGTACGACAGTACACTGCGGTTTTCTCATCTTCACAGGCCTCGAAATTCCACCTTTTGACCCACCCTCCCTCTTTAAGTAAGGTGTCAAACAAATCAGAAAGAGGTATGTATAAGTTCATTGCCCAAATTGTGCAGGGCGGTTTCTATCTTTTCAACCTGCGCTTTACGCGGTTTCGATATGCCGTGCATGTAATTCCACATCTGCTTGGTATTTATCCCTGCGAGTTTTCCGAGGGCGGTCGGAGTTATAATCCCCTCATAATACTCAAGCAATCCCTGGACATCGAATTTATATTCAAACTCATAATCCTTGTCCAACCAGTCAGGCCATGTTGCCGCATGGTCTTTCCCGATTTCTTCCTTGGTGATTCTTATGGATTCGAGCATTTCAGCTTTCGCTTCGTCAATAGTATCTCCCATACCGAAAAATGATGGAGTATCTTCGCAGTAGACATTGTATGTCCCATCCTTTGCCCTGTCAATAATAACTTTAATCTTTTCCATAACATCATATTTTTCAAAGGACGGCGCTAAAGCCCTATTTCCTTTTTGAGTTTCATTACCAGACCTTTTTTCATTTCTTTGCTTCCGTGATACGGAACCGTAATCTGTTTGCCGTTCTTTTCATAAATTATGTGGCTTCCGGCTTGCCTGATTTCTTTCCATCCGTTGATTTGGACGAGTCTGTGAAATTCACTTGATTTCATATTCTTCCTGTTTGTTTGACAATGCAAATATGGGAATATTTTCCATTATTACAAAATAACAATAGAAAAATTTCCATTATATTATGGTGTGGGGCTTCTTCAGTTCCTCGTTTGCGTTCGGCGTGATTCCGGAATCTTTTCTGACCACATCTTCACAGTACCGGGCGATATCCTGGGTCTTCAGCTGTTTTTTTACCCGGCCTGAATGACAGTCCGGAGAGTCGGAGAATACGTATGCCTTCGGATCCGACATATCGAGCGAGCTGATGAATGGCATCATGTCGTCTGGGATGGTCCGGTAGGATTCGTTGTCGTTCTTGGCGATATCGGCCCGGATATGGACGGTCTCTTTTTGCAGGTCTATGTCTTCACATTTCAGAAGGGCTATTTCGCGAGCCTGCCCCGTTTTTATGTGTGGCCTTATTTAAATCGTTGTGATATAGTGTGTTATGTGATTTTTTGTTGAGATACCAAGATTCGAACTTGGACAGACAGAACCAAAATCTGTAGTGCTACCATTACACCATATCTCAATTCCGGCTGCAAATATAACCTTTATTTTGATTTTCTGCAAATCAGCGAATCCGCATTGAGCCATGGTATTGTACACCATTATTACGTTGTCAGAACAGACCGTATATCAGATTCCAGACAAGGAAACGTCCGAATTTGCCCACAAGCATCAGTACAATGCTCCAGAACGGTCTGGTCTTGTAGAACCCGAGGGCAATGGCTACTACGTCACCGACTATCGGTACCCAGCAGAACAAGGCCAGCCATACACCGTAGCGGTCGATTCTTGCTTTCTGCTTTGACAGTGTCTCCGGCTTCACTTTGAACCATTTCTCGATCCATTCCCATTTGCCTATCCAGCCTATCAGATAAGTTAATACGCTACCGAGCCAGTTCCCGAGCGTACCGACCAGAAGGCATCCGGCAGGATTGCCTGTAGCTGCCAGTACTGCCAGATATATGGCATCGGAGCTGAACGGGACTACCGTTGCTGCAAGGAAAGTCCCGAGAAACAGCCCCGGCAGCCCAAGTTCTTCAAGTCCTGACATGGATCATTTTCTTTTTTCCCTGAAAAAATCCGAGACGAGAGTTCCGCATTCTTCTGTCAGGACGCCACCGGTTGTTCCGGTTTTCGGATGGAGAAGGGAAGGTGAATAGAGAGAGTAGCCGCGCTTGGGATCGGAGCATCCGTAGACGATTCTGCTGATCTGTGACCAGTTTAATGCGGCTGCGCACATAGGACAAGGCTCCACCGTGACATAGAGTGTGCATTTGTCAAGATATTTCCCGCCCAATGCCTGTGTGGCGGATGTTACAGCTATCATTTCAGCGTGGGCTGTGGGGTCATGAAGCCTTTCGGTCATGTTGTGGCCTCTTGCTATAATCCGCCCGTTGCAGACAATAACTGCCCCGACAGGCACTTCGTCTTCGTCGAATGCGGCCGAAGCCTCCTTGAGAGCTTCCCGCATGAATTTTTCATCATTGTTTTCCATTGCCTGCAAAGATACATCTTTCTTCCGGCTCTTCCCAGAGAAAGTCAGACGGACTGTATCAGTAACTCCGGAGATCAGAAATCCGAGCACCCATACCAGTACGGGGAATCGTCAGAAGCTTCCACCTTGTATTCTATCCTGTCAGGAAGATTGTGGAACAGGTCGAATCCGGTCATCTCTTCTATCTCGTCGACTGTCTTCATCTCGGTGTTGCCCGTCTGGTCGAATATATAGGCGACAGCTGTCCAACCTGCCTCAGGATCATTTCTGAGCACTGCCTTGAACATCCGGTACGGAACGGCTATATCGTCATTGATCCCCACGTATGACGGGACTCCATTGGTGCCCTGTCCTGCTGATGACGGCACGATGCCTCCGACAATGTATATCGTCGTATTGTATCTGTTTTTCGCCCAGTCCCTGCACTTTTCCTCTATCCTGTTCCAGACATCATGGTTCAGACTCCTGCTCATGGGGCAGATGTTGCTCATGTAGAAGCATTCCGCCATGGCTCTCCCGCTCCATTTGTTGTCTGCGGCAGGGCAGATATGGCCGCGTTCGTATCGGTATTTGCTGTAATTGTATTGTCTGTCAGGGCATCCCGGTATTTCCGGATCCGGCACGAAGGCTTCAGTACCGGGCCTTGACGCGACATTGTGTTCGAGCCTCTCTTCGGTAAGAATCCATGCCACCCAGTTGGGTATGCGCAGTCCTGGATTGAAAGATACCGTGTAGCCTGTCCTGCGCACGATTTTTTCCTGCCCATGTTTTCCCGAGAATGCAGGCAGTTCGTACATGTCGCTCCATCTGCGTCCGTCGGTCCCGTCCGTGACAGTCTGGGCATTGACACGGCCCGTTCCAAGAATGGCAATTACGGCCAGACATGTCATCCGTTTGAATAGAGATATCGATTTTCTTTTCATCTTCTTATGGTTTTCCAGGTTATGGCCGGGAATCCAGGATTTCTTATCTCGTACACATGTCTTCCATTTCCCTGAGATACAGTCTGGCGCACATTTCCGCATCATCACCTGCCCTGTGGTGCTTGCCTTCCGGTATACCGAGCTGAGCGCAAAGGTAGCCCAGCCTGTTGCATCCGAAAGAATATATCCGTCGGGCTGTCTGCAGGGAGCATTCCCATTTCAGTTCCGGGAGGTGGAGGTTGTACAGTTTCGACGATTCGACAAGACAGCTGCGGTCGAAAGCCACGTTGTGTGCCACGAAGGTGTCGAATTCATCGAGGTATTTCCGTTCGATCTCTTCCCAGACATTTGCAAAGTCGGGTGCGTCTTCCGTATCTTTCGGAGTAATTCCGTGTATTCCGATGTTCTTGTAGAAATAATAGTTGTTTACCGGCCTTACAAGCCATGATTTCGTCTCCGATACCATACCGTTCCTGACAGCGCAGATCCCTATCTCGCATACCGATGCCCTGCTGCCGGTAGCAGTTTCGAAATCTATTGCCAGAAAATCAAGTTCACGAGTCATCTGATTCCAGTTATTTTATACCTTGCCTGTAGATATTACGGCCTGTATAGTACCGATGCCGTATTTTCTGCAAATATACAGATTAAGCGAGAACAAAGGCAAATAAGGTGAACAAAAAACTCTATATGGACGAGGATACTCTTGAAAAGAAGGAATCTTTTGAAAGGGTGAAGTCACACATTTGCAGTTTGTACAGTAAGTTGATGAAGTAAGAGAATTTTGTGGTACGGCCGAAGCAATCCGGAAATTTTGCAAGTGTCAAACTCCGGAATTTAACAGTCTTTCCTGTATTCCGGCAGAATTCCTAACTTTGCATCAGGCAAAAAATATGGACACAAGATGAATACCTCCGCCTACAGCCTCCATATAAGGACAACAAACGTTGAAAAAAGCGCAAGGCCTCCGGAAATTATATCCGGACTGCTCGGAATCTGGGAAGCATCCGTCCGCGCCAGCCATCATTTTCTGACTGAGGACGATATCCGTAGCCTATGCCCGCTGGCGGAGGAGGCCATCCGGCAGATTGAAACATTGTGGGTGGTAGAAGAGGGGAATGTCCGTATCGGATTCATTGGCATCCAGTCCGGCAAGATAGAGATGCTGTTTCTCCACCCGGATTATTTCCGGAGATGGCATCGGGAGGACATTGATCCAAAAGGCGGTTTCAGAAGCAGGTGTACAATATGTCGACGTCAACGAACAGAACCCTTCAGCCGTGAAGTTCTACGAACGGATGGGCTTCCGCACATTCCGCCGGGACGGCACCGATGACCATGGCAATCCGTTTCCTGTCCTCAGAATGGAACGTTTGTGAATTATATTGACAAAAATTCAAACGGCTTCTGATTCTTTCCGATAAAAAATCTATCTTTGCAGGCTGATCGGTCCCCGGCATGTCCGGAAGCGGCACTGTGCGGACTGACAGTATTTTATGCATAATCATAAATAGATGAAAATATCGGAAAGAATCACGGGGATGGCCAGTTCTCCGATCAGGAAGCTCACCCCTCTGGCAGATAAGGCGAAATCGAAAGGTATCAGGATATACCATCTTAATATAGGACAACCGGATATCAAGACCCCGGCAAAGGGGCTGGAGGCATTGCGGAAGATAGACAGGACTGTGCTGGAATACAGTCCCTCGCAGGGTTTCCTGTCCCTGAGAAAACGTATTTCAGAATACTACGGCAGGTGCGGGATGGATTTCACGCCTGAAGAGATAACCGTCACTACCGGAGCATCGGAAGCTGTCCTGTTCTCGTTCCTGACATGCATGGACCCTGGCGATGAGCTCATCACTACTGAACCGACGTATGCCAACTATCTGGCATTCGCCGATGTGGCCGGAGTAAAGGTGAGGACATTGAAGACACATATCGAGGACGGTTTTGCCCTGCCGCAGGTCGAGCATTTCGAGGAACTTATCACCGACAAGACAAAAGCGATACTGATATGCAACCCGAACAATCCTTCGGGGACCCTTTATGACCGCAGGGAAATGCAGATGCTGGCCGATATTGTCCGCAAGCATGGACTGTATCTTTTTTCCGATGAAGTATACAGGGAATTCGTGTATGACGGCATGGAATATTTTTCAGCCGGGCATTTCGGAGAACTTGCAGAGAACGTTGTGCTCATAGATTCTTTCTCGAAACGCTATTCCGAATGCGGTATAAGGGTAGGTGCCTTGATTACCAAGAACAAAGCCATCACGCAAGGTGTCCTCAAGCTTTGTCAGGCACGCCTCAGTCCGCCTCTTCTGGGACAGATAGTGGCTGAAGCCTCGTGCGGGGAGGACCAGCAGTATCTTGACAAGGTGATTGCGGAATATGACGAAAGGCGGAAAGTCCTGATAGAGTCTCTTTCGGCAATCCCCGGGCTGACTGTTTCGACCCCTCACGGGGCGTTCTATGCCATGGCTGCATTGCCTGTCGATGATGCTGAGAAATTCTGCGCATGGTGCCTTACGGATTTCTGTTATGAAGGGGAGAGTGTCATGCTGGCACCTGCCAACGGTTTCTACATAACACCAGGCCTCGGGACAAACCAGGTCAGAATGGCGTATGTCCTCAAGTCCGAAGACCTGAAAAGGGCGGCTTTCCTGCTTGGAAAGGCTCTGGAGCAATATCCGGGAAAAGTCATGAGGTAAGCTGAGTGTAATTTGTGTTACTGTCATTTTTTTTTGTAAATTTGCAGGATTGCCGCAATATGGTGCGGATAAGAAGTGGAATCAAATTAATTTGAAACAGATATGTCAATCGCCGGTATATTCAAAAAACTGTTCGGGACAAAGGCAGAAAGAGATCTGAAACAGCTTCAACCTGTTCTTGCCAGGATTCTCGACGCTTATGTGGAAATCGACAAACTCTCCGTCGATGAGCTCAGGGAGAAATCCGCAGAGCTGAAGAAGATAATACGGGACAGGATAGCGTCGGATGAAGAACGTATTGCCCGGATAAAGGAGCAGTTGGAGCAGGATATCCCGCTCGACAAGAAAGAGGCACTTGCCACTGAATCCGACAAGCTGGTCAAGAAGGTAGATGAAGAAATAGAGCAGGTTCTCAACGAGATACTGCCGGAAGCATTTGCCGTCATGAAATCCACCGCACGCAGGTTCAAGGAGAATGCCGAGATCAGAGTCAAGGCTACCGATTTCGACCGAGCGCTCAGCGCGACCAAGGATTTTGTCAGGATCGAGGGCGACGAGGCGATATGGCAGAACCATTGGATGGCAGGCGGAAATGAAATCACCTGGGATATGGTGCATTATGACGTGCAGCTTATCGGTGGTATTGTACTGCATCAGGGAAAGATTGCAGAGATGGCCACTGGTGAAGGAAAGACCCTCGTCGCCACCCTTCCGGTATTCCTTAACGCTCTGGCAGGAAAAGGTGTCCACGTCGTCACAGTGAACGACTACCTTTCGAAACGAGACTCCGAATGGATGGGGCCTCTTTACATGTTCCATGGCCTGTCCGTAGACTGCATAGACAAGCATCAGCCGAACAGCGAAGCCAGAAAGAAGGCATATGCCTGCGACATCACTTTCGGTACGAACAATGAATTCGGTTTCGATTACCTGAGGGACAACATGTCCATTTCCGTCAAGGATCTTGTGCAGAGAAAGCATCATTATGCCATAGTCGATGAGGTCGACTCTGTCCTTATCGATGATGCAAGGACACCTCTTATCATTTCAGGTCCTGTGCCTAAAGGAGACGACCAGCAGTTCATGGAATTCAAGCCGTATGTCGAGAAGCTGTACAACAATCAGAGGACTCTCGTGACTGCGACGCTGAACGAAGCTCGGAAACTTATAGCGGAAGGTGATGAAAAAGAGGGAGGAAAACTGCTTCTGCGTGCTTACAAGGGACTTCCAAAGTACAAACCTCTGATCAAGTTCCTCAGTGAGCCGGGTATGAAACAGCTTCTCCAGAAGACCGAGAACTATTATATCCAGGACAATGAAAGGGAGATGCCTGTCGTAACCGATCCGCTTTATTTCGTTATCAATGAAAAGCAGCATTCGGTCGAGATGACGGACAACGGACATGATCTTCTGAGCGGGACCCTTTCAGATCCCAAATTCTTCATACTTCCGGATGTCGGCAGTTCTATCGCCGAGATAGAGAAGAGCGACTTGTCTGCCGAGGAGAAAAATGTGAAGAAAGACGAGGTTATGGCTGACTTTGCCCTCAAGTCCGAACGTGTCCATACGGTAAACCAGCTTCTGAAAGCATATGCGATGTTCGAGAAGGATGTCGACTATGTAATCATGGACAACAAGGTGAAGATTGTGGACGAGCAGACAGGACGTATCATGGAAGGCCGCCGCTGGAGCGACGGTCTGCATCAGGCCGTCGAAGCCAAGGAAAGCGTGAAGGTGGAAGCCGCCACCCAGACTTTCGCTACCATCACTCTTCAGAATTATTTCAGAATGTACCACAAGCTGGCCGGAATGACGGGTACTGCAGAGACGGAGGCCGGCGAGTTCTGGTCCATATACAAGCTGGATGTAGTGGTCATTCCTACAAACAAGCCTATCGCCCGTATAGACAATGATGATCTGATCTACAAGACGAAGAAGGCGAAATACGAAGCTGTCATAAACAAGATAGTGGAGCTGACCTCTGAGGGCAGGCCGGTCCTTGTCGGAACCACCGACGTCGAGACATCGGAGCTCTTGAGCAGGATGCTCAAACTCAGGGGAATCCAGCATCAGGTCCTGAATGCAAAGCAGCACGCCCGCGAAGCGGAAGTCGTGGCTCATGCAGGCCAGACAAGTACGGTGACCATTGCCACCAACATGGCCGGACGTGGTACCGATATCAAATTGTCCGATGCTGTCCGCAAGGCGGGAGGTCTGGCAATCATAGGTACTGAAAGGCATGACAGCCGTCGTGTCGACCGTCAGCTGCGAGGTCGTGCCGGCCGTCAGGGTGACCCGGGTTCATCCACTTTCTATGTATCCCTTGAAGACAAGCTGATGCGTCTTTTCGGCTCGGAAAGGATTGCATCTGTTGTCGACAAACTCGGAATGCAGGATAATGAAGCTCTGGAATCATCCATGCTCTCAAGCTCTATCGAAAGGGCGCAGAAGAAAGTCGAGGAGAACAATTTCGGTATCCGCAAGAGGCTTCTCGAGTACGATGATGTCATGAACTCGCAAAGGGAGGTGATATATACCAAGAGGCGTAATGCACTCGTCGGAGACAGGGTGGATATCGATGTCATGAACATGATGCAGGATACTGCGGAAATAGTAGTCGAGGACTGCGAGGGCTATGATTTCGCTTCTTTCAACGAGGCGGTGATGAGGCTTATGTCCATAGATGCCGGTTTTGACGAGGCCTTCTACGATAAGGCGACACCGAAGGAACTTGCAGACAGGCTTTTCCATAATATGATGGATGTATACAACCGCAGGATGGATACCATGGTCCAGAAAGCTTATCCTATAATAAAGGAGGTTTACGAGAAGCAGGGCGCAATATATCAGAACATAGCCATCCCGATCTCCGACGGCCGCAAGATGATGACACTTTCCGTCAACCTGAAGAAGGCATACGAGACCGAAGGCAGGGAAATCGCAAGGGCCCTTACAAAGACCATAACCCTGTATCAGATAGACGAGCATTGGAAAGAGCATCTGCGTGACATGGATGATCTCAAGCAGTCCGTCCAGAATGCCACATACGAGCAGAAGGATCCGCTCCTGATTTACAAGTTCGAGAGCTTCAATCTCTTCAAGTCGATGCTTGAGTCTCTCAACAAGGATATTCTTTCGTTCCTGTTCAGGGCTCATATCCCGCTCAGGGATTCTTCCCAGGTCAATGCTCCTGCTCCGGTAAGGAAACCTGACATGAACCAGATGCGTACCAGCAGGACTGATCTTGTTACCAACGGTCCTGACCAGAAGAGCAGGATGCCGGTGCATGTCGAGAAGACTGTCGGCAGAAACGACCCGTGCCCTTGCGGATCAGGCAAAAAGTATAAGAATTGCCATGGCCGCAATCTGAACTAATCTGTGCAACACATTTGTTAGCGACTATAACAATTTTGTTTTGTAAACTGTAAATTAAAGAATAAAATGGCAAAAATCGAACAGGCCGCTAATGTTAATCTCGTCAGCCGCATTTCGGCAGGAACATGGTTCAAAGGTGAAATCATATCCCCGAACGATCTTAGAATAGACGGGAAATTCGAAGGAAGCATCTTTTCGGAAGGGAAAGTGGTCATAGGGGAGAGTGCAGAGATTGACGCCAGGATTGTCTGTGCCAATGCGGATGTCTGGGGCAAGACCAAGGGCAGTTTCACTGTCAAGGATATCATGGCGATCAAGAGCGATTGCTCCGTAGAAGGTGAACTCAAGGTGCGGAAATTGATTGTCGAGCTTGGTGCTTCATTCAACGGCTCCTGCAAGATGATCTCGGAGCAGGAATATGAGAAGGTTGCAGCTGAAATTTCCGGAAAGTCTGCAACAGCGGCACAAACACAGCCTTCCCCGAAGAAATAATCTTTTTGTCAGCCTTCTCGGAAATGTACTGCAACTTGTTTTTGTCAGAAAGGGGATGAGAGCGAGGCGCCCAGGGTGAAGACGAGGGAGTTTACTGCTGTAAATGACCGAGTCCCGAATCCCGCCGGCAACGAAGCTATCAGCCCCTTTCTGGCAAAAACAAAAAAAGGGTAAGCTTAATACATCGCACCGCTACAACCACCTACCCTTGCTACCTTCCGGTCCTGGGGGATTCAGCAGGAGCTGGTCGTGTATGACTTACCCGTTGCAAATGTAGCGTTTTTTTCTTGAATACAAAAATTAATCGATGAAATGCGGAATCTGTTTTCACTACAGGCTGTCGAAGATAAGCGGAAGGATATCCTCGACTTTATCGAAGACATAGGTACGCTCAGCCCCGACAAGGATTATTTTCATCGGAATCCCTGATTGTTTCTGGTATTCAGCCATTACCTGTCTGCACGCACCGCATGGGGAAGCAGGTTTACCGCACAGGTTTCCGTCTTTTACAGCAGCTATTGCTATTGCCTCCATGGCTGCATCGGGGAAAACTGCGTGAGCATAGAACATGGCTGTCCGTTCTGCGCACAACCCCGACGGATATGCTATGTTTTCCTGATTGCTTCCTTTGATGATCTCTCCGTTTGAAAGCCTTATGGCTGCCCCGACCTTGAATCTGGAGTAGGGGGAATAGGAGTTCCGTGTCGCTCTGACGGCTGCATCGGCCAGAATCCTGTCTTCCTCCTGAAGTTCATCCGGACTGATGAATTCACGGTAGCGGATATTGATTTCTTTTTGTGTCATGGCAGAACTTCTTATCTTTGCATGTCAAATTTACAAAAATTGCCTTATATTACAATAATATGAAAGTCTGTATCGGCCTTTCCGGCGGAGTTGATTCAAGTGTGGCTGCCCTTCTGCTGAAAAGGGCAGGATATGACGTATTCGCATTGTTCATGCAGAACTGGCATGATACTACCGGGACATTGCATGGAGACTGCGAATGGGAAGAGGACAGGTTCGTGGCTGAAATGGTGGCAAGGAAAATCGGAATCCCGTTCTATTTCGTGGACCTTAGCGAGGAATACCGGAAGAGGGTCGTCGACTATATGTTCGATGAATATTCTAAAGGCCGGACTCCGAATCCGGATGTCCTGTGCAACAGGGAGATAAAGTTTGACGCATTTATGAAATGTGCCGTCAGTCTTGGTGCCGATTTTGTCGCTACAGGCCATTATTGCCGGAAAGACGAATTCAAAGGCTCTGATGGAAAGCCCGTTTACCGTATTTTCGCAGGCACGGACCCCAACAAGGATCAGAGCTATTTCTTATGTCAGCTGACTCAGGCTCAGCTTGCCAAAGCAATGTTCCCCATAGGAGATATTGAAAAACCGGAGGTCCGGAGAATCGCTGCGGAAGCCGATCTGCCGTCAGCGGACAAAAAGGACTCGCAGGGAATCTGCTTTGTCGGCAAAGTGGACCTTCCTGTCTTTCTCCAGCAGAAACTCAAACCGTCCGAAGGGGATGTGGTAGAAGTCTATGATGCCTATTATGATGATAACGGGCATTATGCCGCAATCAGGAAAATACTGCAGAGCATAGAAAAAGACGGGATTGACACACCGGTGAACATGGTCACGTCCTATATTTCCGAGACCAGATCGCTGAAAGTCAATGACCCTCTGCGTGAGAAAACCGTCAAAGGCAATCCTGCATTCGAGGGAGGCTGCTCATCCGACGGGATTTTCGACAAGGACAGGATTGCCGCTCTGAGCGACAGCCAGATGGAAGAGCTCTCAGAACCGGTGAAGTATGATATTCCATTCGAGACAGAAACTTACCGTTCAGGGAAAAAGCATGTCAAAAAGACCCGATACAAGGAAAATCCTTACGGTAAGATCGTGGGAAAGCACGACGGAGCGCAGTTCTATACCATAGGGCAGCGTAAAGGCCTGAATATCGGAGGCCATAAGGACAGTCTATTCGTGATTGCTACGGATATGGAATCCAACCGGATATATGTCGGTGAAGGGCACACTCACAAGGGGCTTTCCAGAAGCTGTCTGCGGATTATGCCGGAAGACATACACTGGATAAGGGAGGACATCCCCATGCAGGCAGGAGAAATCAGACGCTACAGGGTAAGGATAAGATACCGCCAGCCTCTGCAGGATGCCACCCTTGTCATGAGAAAGAACGGTCTTTTCATACTTTTTGACGAGCCGCAGCGAGGCATGACTCCGGGGCAGTTTGCTGTATGGTATGACAATGATGAAATGGTCGGCTCAGGTGTAATCAGTCAGTGACCTGAAAGGAGGGATTTTGCTGCGGATTCTCCTGCAAGTATTCCTGTGGAAAATGCCGTCTGGAGATTATATCCGCCAGTATCCCCGTCTATATCAAGGACTTCACCGGCAAAATACAGTCCGGGGACGAGTCTTGATTCCATGGTCTTCGGTGATATATCCTCCGTGGACACTCCTCCGGCAGTGACCACACATCTTTCATAGCCTACGTAGCCGGCGATGCGGAATTCCCAGTTTTTCAGTTTTTTCCCGAGCTTGCGCACGTCAGAGACAGGGTTGCATCTCAGAAATCCTGATATCAGAGACATCGGCATAAGCTTGCCGAGCAGGATATTCATTCTGGCTGCATGGCTTTTGCCCAGGCTTCTGCTGTCTGAAGAAATCTCTTTCCAGAGAGTTTCGATCCTTTTTTCCAAAGACTGTGTCTCTACAGCCGGTTTAAGGTCTATGCTGACCCGGACTTTCGAGCCGTGCTCCATGGCATTGACGCATCTGCGGCTTACCTTGAATCCTACAGGCCCTTCTATCCCTCCGTCAGTGAAATCAATGTCTCCGAATTCTTCGCATATGGGATTCCCGTCTATGCTGACTTTCAGTGAGATATTCCTGAGCTGGTTGCCTGCCAATGCTTTTCCCATGTCGGACAGAGGGTGGCTTCTGTCTATGTGTCCTTTCCCCGGGACATTGTCCGGCAATATCTTGTAGCCTTCCGGGACAATGGCGGTGAGGGACGGGAAACATTTGACTATCTTGTGTCCTGACTCCTTCGCCCAGACATACCCGTCTCCGGTCGAGCCGGTGGCAGGGTAGGAGAGACCTCCTGTAGTTATGATTACCTTTGCTGCATGTATCGTCTCCCCGTCCTTCAACCGGACCAGGAAATCTGGCCCTGATTTCCCGATTCCGGCCACTTCTGATGACGTAAGTATTGCAGCCCCGCTTTTTTCAGCAGCCTTCACAAGCGTGTCGACTGCATCAGCAGCCTTGCCGCTGGCCGGAAACACTCTGTCGCCTCTTTCGACGACGGTCTCGAGACCATGCCCGTTGAACAGCTTGATTGTGTCTTCCGGAGAAAAGTTGAAGAACGCCGGCTTTATGAAATTTGCTTTCGGATGGATATGGAGCGAGAAATCCTGCCAGCCCTTGAGATTTGTCAGGTTGCATCTGCCTTTTCCGCTGATCATAATTTTTCGTCCCGGTTTCGGCATTTTTTCCAAAACCATGATTTTCAGACCGTTCCTGCCGGCACCTATCGCTGCTGCAAGCCCTGATGCCCCGCCTCCGATTATGACAATGTCAACATCCATGAAAAATTATGTAAAATCAAAAAAATGTTGTATTTTTGCAGTCCTTTCCTGAAAGACCGGGAAAGAGGAACAAAGCCACTTTAGCTCAGATGGTAGAGCAACGCATTCGTAACGCGTAGGTCGCGGGTTCGATCCCCGTGAGTGGCTCATCTGATAATCGAGAGTCCGAACAGTTCGTTTCCGCAGAAGGAAGCGCTGATCCGGACTCTTTCTTCATTTTCCCCTATCAGGCAGACAGGTTTTGCGAGTTCTTCCGCTACGATATCTCCGATTCTCTGGCTTACATATCCGGAAGCCCCGGTTATGCATCTTTCGACAATTCCGATATAATCCGTCTCTTTTCCCGTTGTCGTGCTGAAGAGTGTGTCGTTATCCTTGCAGAAACGGAATTCGTTTCCTTCGGCCGACAGCACCTCTGGCAGATACAGCGGGAACGGGAGCAAAGAGGTATGGTCAAGGACAGATGCGAAGCCGATGCTTTCCGGTGTCCTGTTTTCCAGAATACCGCCCATATACATGAGAATCCCGAAATTCAGCCCGTCATAGTATCGTGACACGAATTTAGGCGAAATGCATTTCCCGGCCTTGGATATCCTGGCGAAAAGCACGGGGGAATAACATATCTCCTTCAGAAAGTCAGGCACATAGAAATCCTTGTTTTCCCGCTCCCATGTCGTATCGGGACGGCAGATGTAGCTGTCCTGTCCGTGAAGCCTTACAGTTATGTTCATCAGAAAAGTTTTCCTGAACCCCATTTCTCGGCCAGAGAACCGACCGATTTCTCGAGTTCCTTGTCAGTGAGTTTCTTCATCGCAGCCTTTCTGGCTTCCTGTTTCTCTGCCTCGAACTGTCGCCGGAGCATGATGAACTGCTGCTTGGTGTCAAGGGTGAATTCCCCGTTCTCGATCCAGCTGAAATATGACGGTTCAGTCTCGTATACTTCACGTGCAGTCTTGCCTCTGTGCTTGCCGAAGTTTATGACCACCTCTTTCTTGTCATTGTAGACAAGTCTGCCGGCATAATCCACGATTTTCTGCCTTTCGGAGAAATTCGCCAGGAAACTCACGTCGTTCTTCAGCTGCTCCGGATACCTGTCGAGCTGGGCCTTCAGCACCTCGTATGTCGCCATGGTGTCCGCTTCGGCTGCATGGGCATTTTCGAGTTCCTTCCCGCAGTAGAATCTGTATGCGGCTTTCAGGTTTCTCGGTTCGAGCTGGTGGTATATGTTCTGGACATCCACCATCGTCATCCTGTGCAGGTCGATGCGGACTGCCTTGTTCCTGTATTTACGGACCCTTTCCATCTCTTCCGCAAGCATGGGAAGGTCGAACTTGTTTGAATTGAAGCCGGCGAGATCGCATCCGTCCAGCCAGTCCTGCACCTCGTCTATTAGCTCGAAGAAACGTTTTTCACCGACAAGATCCGCGTCACTTATCCCATGCACTTCCTGCGCACTCGGATTGATCTTCCTCTGGCAGTCCGCTGCATAGTCCCATGGTCTTACCCTCCATGTCTTGACACGGACCTCGTCACCGGGCAGCACCTTTACAAAACTCAGTTCTATTATGGCGTCGGTAGCTATATTCAGGCCGGTGCTTTCGATGTCGAAGAAAAGCAGCGGCCTTTCAAGATTGATTTCCATGACGATTATGCTATGCTTGGCATCAGTATTCCACAGATCTTTTCGCTTCCTTCCTCTTCTTCGGACGGAACTATCACTGCAGGACGGGTGCCGTCAGCGAACTTGAGGACTATTTCATTGCAGTCGATATTGCTGAGGATCTCGACCAGGAACGTGGATTTGAAGCCTATGCTCAGGTCGTCCCCCTCGTATTCGCACTGGAGTTTTTCATATGCCGCGAGAGAGAATCCGAGATCCTGGGCTGTTATTTCGAGCGAACCGGCTCCGAGGTTGAACTTTATATGGTTGGAGCCCTTGTTTGCGCAGACAGAGACCCTTCTTACCGAATTCAGAAGCTGAAGCCTGTCTATTTTCAGGATGTTCATGTTGTTCTGAGGGATCACATCCCTGTATCTCGGGTATTTGCCTACCACGAGACGGCAGATCACAATCGTATTGTCGAAGGTGAAGACAGCGTTGTTCGAGTCGAATGATATTTCCACCTTCTCCGTATTCTTCCCGATGATGCTGCGCAGGATTGCCGCGGGCTTCTTGTGGAGAATGAATGAAGCCTTTTCGGATGCCTTGACATCACCGGTGGTGAAGCAGACAAGCTTATGTGCATCGGAAGCCACCAGAGTAGTGGATTCCGTATCTATATCGAAGAAGATGCCGTTCATCGTAGGCCTGATCTCATCATCGGCGGTGGCGTAGATTGTGGATGCTATGCCCTCTACAAGGCTCTGTGCCGGGAACTCCAGCGTGACGGCAGCCTCGGATGTCGTGGCGAACGGAGGATAATCCTCGGCCGGGAAATACGGCAGTGTGGACGCTCCATTGGCCCAGCTGAATTCGAACGCCGTATCGCTTACGGTCTTGATGGAAAGTGGCTGGTCAGGAAGTTCTTTCAGCAGATCAAGGAGATGCTTTGCTGGAATGGCTATCTGCCCTTCTTCTTCAGCGTTCTCCACCTCGACACTGGTCCTCATCGTCAGTTCCGAGTCGGAAGCGGTGATTTCCAGTAGATTACCTTTTAAATTGAAAAGGAAGTTCTCCAGAATCGGAAGAGCGGATTTCGATGGAATCGCCTTTGCCACTGTCATAATCCCTTTCAATAATTCTGAACTTGATATAACCAGTTTCATATTAATTTGATAAATTTGTTAAAAATCCATGTCAGCTGTGCCGGCCTGCCGTCTGACCGGATAGCCGATACATCAAGCAAATGTACAAAAAATTGCTTTAAAATGGCATATTATTTGATTTTTTCCACCTGTTTGTTTAAACGAATATCAATTTAATGTTCAGAAATATGAAAAAAGGTATTTTAGTAGTGCTGCTCTCTGCCGTCATAGGCGGCTTGACAGCGTTTGCAGTCGTGAAGACTACGGACAGGTCTGAAACAATGACCGTGGTTTCGACCGACGGTGCGCAGTACAGGACTGTCAATTTGTCACTGTCCGACTATCCGGATTTCACATATGCGGCCGAATCTGCCGTGGATGCAGTGGTGTATGTAAAGGTTGTGGCCAAGGACGTCATCACAAGGGGGCCTAATTCCATATTCGACTTTTTCTTCGGATATGAAGGCGTGCCTCAGGAAAGGGAGAAAGTCGGCAGCGGTTCGGGGGTCATAATCCGTCCTGACGGTTACATAGTGACAAACAACCATGTGGTGGAAGGCGCGACCGAAATACAGGTCACCTTGAACAACAACAAGACTTTCGATGCCAAGCTCATAGGCACGGACCCGGCTACGGATGTGGCCATAATAAAGATCGATGCCGAGGGGCTGCCGGTAATCCCGTTCGGGGATTCCGACAAGCTCAGGCTTGGCGAATGGGTGATAGCCATCGGCAGCCCGTATGATCTCCGTTCCACCATCACAGCCGGCATCGTGAGCGCAAAAGGCCGTTCCATGCCGTCCTATGACGGAGAGTTCAAGATAGAGTCCTTCATCCAGACGGATGCGGCAGTGAATCCGGGGAACAGCGGCGGCGCCCTTGTCGACAAGAAAGGCAACCTTGTAGGCGTCAATACCGCAATCATTTCCCAGACCGGCTCATATACAGGTTACTCATTCGCAATTCCATCGAACATGGTCAGGAAAGTGGCTGAAGATCTGATAGACTTCGGAAGCGTCAAGAGGGCCGTTCTCGGAATCACGATGACTCCTGTCACGGACAAAATTGTGGAAGAATTGAAACTTTCTTCATTCGATGGCGTATATATTACTGAGGTACTGAAAGGAAGTGCCGCTGACCAGGCCGGAGTGAAGAGCGGTGACGTGCTTGTGGCCGTGGATTCAGTCAAGGTCAGGAACGCAGCAGCCGTACAGGAAGCTGTGAACAGCTACAGGCCCGGTGACAAGGCCGAGCTTACTGTCATAAGGGACGGCAAGGAGAAAGTCCTCGAAGTGCAGTTCAAGGGCACTATGGTGGACAACGGTTCTGTGGATGAAGACGGTGCTGTGGCTTTCTACGGTGCGAAGATAAAGGAAGCGGACAAGGAAAAGCTTGCGGAACTCGGTCTTGAAAGAGGAGTAGAGATTGTTTCGGTCGGCCCGGGCAAGATCATGGATGCCGGAGTTTCGGAAGGTTTCGTGATACTTTATGTTAACGACCAGCCTGTCAGCAAACCTCAGGATGTAATGAATATTGTCAAGAAGTCGAAGAGAGCGGTATTCATAGAAGGAGTGACTTCATATGGAAAACCGTCATATTTCGGCTTCGGTGTAGAATAGGATCCGTCGGAGCGGAAACAAGATGACTGTCCGGCGGATCCGGGATATGGAATCCGTCGGACAGATTTTTTATTATGAGACAGTTAAAGATTACAAAATCCATCACGAACCGCGAGAGCGCTTCTCTTGACAAATATCTCCAGGAGATCGGTCGCGAGGAACTGATCACAGTGGAAGATGAGGTGGAGCTCGCCCAGAGAATCCGCAAAGGCGACCAGAAGGCATTGGAGAAACTGACGAGAGCGAACCTCAGGTTCGTGGTTTCAGTGGCAAAGCAGTATCAGAACCAGGGGCTGAGTCTCCCGGACCTTATAAATGAGGGTAATCTGGGGCTTATCAAGGCCGCCGAGAAATTCGATGAGACAAGAGGCTTCAAATTCATATCATATGCCGTATGGTGGATCAGGCAGTCCATTCTGCAGGCTCTTGCCGAGCAGTCAAGGATAGTCAGGCTTCCTCTTAACCAGGTCGGCTCGCTGAACAAGATCAACAAGGCTCTCTCGAAATTCGAACAGGAAAACGAAAGGATGCCTTCAAACGAGGAGCTTTCCGAAATGATAGACGTCCCGAAAGACAAGATTGCGGATACATTGAGAGTATCGGGCAGGCATGTCTCCGTGGATGCTCCTTTTGTGGAAGGGGAGGACAACAGCCTTCTTGACGTGCTTGTGAACAACGATTCCCCGAGTGCGGACAAAGGACTTGTGAACGAATCCCTGAACAAGGAGATCGAACGCGCCCTTTCCACGCTGGCCCCGAGGGAACGGGAAATCGTCAAATCTTTCTTCGGCATCGGATGCCAGGAGATGACGCTCGAAGAGATAGGCGAAAGATTCGGCCTGACACGCGAACGTGTCCGCCAGATCAAGGAGAAGGCTATCCGCAGACTGAGAAGCAACTCCAGAAGCAAACTCCTGAAAAGTTATCTCGGTTAACCAGACAGTTTATGAGTCCAGACAAATTTATCATAGAAAAAGCCAAGGAGGCAGTGTCGGCATTGTACGGATCCGGACTGCCGGATGCATCATTCCAGGTGCAGGTTACAAGAAAAGAATTCGAAGGGGATTACACGCTGGTCGTGTTTCCCCTTCTGAAGGTTTCACATCTGAGTCCGGAGGCCACGGCACAGGCCATTGGCGGCTGGCTGCAGGCCAACACACAGGAAATCTCCGGATACAATACAGTGAAAGGCTTCCTTAACCTTTCATTTTCGGACAGCTACTGGAGCAGCCTGTTTGCATCTATAGCTTCCGATCCGGATTTCGGACAGCTGCCATCCACCGGCAAGACCATAATGGTGGAATTCTCTTCCCCGAACACGAACAAACCTCTCCATCTCGGGCATATCAGGAACAATCTTCTCGGATGGTCGGTGTCCCGGCTTCTCGAGGCGAACGGACATAAGGTCATGAAGGTGAACCTTGTGAATGACAGAGGAATCCATATCTGCAAATCCATGCTTGCATGGCTCAAGACAGGAAACGGAGAGACTCCGGAATCATCAGGAAAGAAAGGTGACCACCTGGTAGGTGACTACTATGTGAAATTCAATGAAATATACAAGAAAGAAGTAGAAGACCTTGTCGCGGGCGGAATGTCTGAAGAGGAGGCCGGAAAGAACGCCCCGAGCCTGAAGGAAGCCCAGAACATGCTTCTGAAATGGGAAAACGGCGATCCGGAGGTGGTGGCCTTGTGGAAAAAGATGAATTCCTGGGTATACGCCGGCTTCGACAAGACTTATTCCGATCTCGGCATATCGTTCGACAGGACGTACTATGAGTCGCAGACATATCTTCTCGGCAAGGCTCTGGTGCAGAAAGGCCTTGATATGGGCATCTTCGAGCGGGAAGCCGACGGTTCTGTATGGTGCGACCTGACTGCCGACGGCCTTGACAGAAAACTCCTGCTCCGCGGAGACGGAACATCCGTGTACATCACCCAGGATCTCGGCACGGCTGAGCAGCGTTTCAGCGAATACAGCCTTGACGAGCATATCTACGTCGTCGGCAACGAGCAGAACTACCATTTTCAGGTTCTGAAGCTGATTCTCAAGAAACTCGGTTTCGCATGGTCGGACAATATCTACCATCTCTCCTACGGTATGGTCGAGCTTCCTGAAGGCAAGATGAAATCCCGTGAGGGTACGGTAGTCGATGCCGATGACCTTATCGAAAAGATGTACAATACGGCGAAAGAGACTTCTCTGGAGCTCGGCAAGCTCGATGACATGTCTGAGGAAGAGCAGGACAGCCTTTTCAGAATGCTGAGCCTCGGTGCATTGAAATATTTCATCATCAAGGTCGACCCGAAGAAGACCATGCTTTTCGATCCGAAGGAATCCATAGATTTCAACGGAAACACAGGCCCGTTCATCCAGTATACGCACGCCAGAATCAAATCCATACTCAGGAAGGCTGCGGAGAAGGGCATTGTCCCGGATCTTCCGGCTGCCGGCATCAGCCTCACACAGAAGGAGACAAGGCTGATAAAGCTTCTGGACATGTATCCTGGCAAGGTAGCTGAAGGCGGTCAGGCGCATTCACCGGCAATCATAGCCAACTACGCCTACGATCTGGCAAAGGAATTCAACCAGTATTATCACGATACGCCGGTCCTGAAGGAGGCCGACCAGGAGTTGCTGAAATTCAGGCTCATGCTCCTTTCCACCATAGCCGGAGTCCTTGTCAAGGCCATGGACATATTGGGAATCCGCCTTCCTGAAAGAATGTAGGATATCTTCATGGAAGAAAGCCGGATGATACCGACTTCCGCAAAGGAAGTCGAAAAACTCGGGTGGGACTATATCGATGTCATCATTTTTACAGGTGATGCATTCATAGACCACCCTTCTTTCGGTACTGCCGTCATCGCGAGGTATCTCCAGAAACATGGATACAGAGTGGCGGTGGTCCCTCAGCCGAACTGGCGCGATGATCTCCGTGATTTCAGGAAACTCGGTGCGCCGAGGCTGTTCTTCGGAGTGAATTCGGGAGCCATGGATTCTATGGTGAACCATTATACCGCCTCCCGCAGACTCAGGAGCAATGACGCTTATACCCCGATGGGGAAGACAGGGCAGCGTCCGGATTATGCCGTGACAGTGTATACGAAGATATTGAAGGACCTGTATCCTGAAGTTCCGGTCATCATAGGCGGGATTGAAGCGTCGCTCAGACGCCTGACACATTACGACTACTGGAAAGACACCCTGATGCCTTCAGTTCTTCTTTCGAGCGGGGCCGATTTCCTGTCTTACGGGATGGGGGAGCGCACCATGCTTGAGTTTGCGCGGGCCTTCGAGTCGGGAAGGAACATGTCGGACATCCGGAAAATCCCGCAGACCGCTTTCTTCATGAGCGGGAAATGCAGGCTAAGTGATGCCCTTATCCTGAATTCCTACGAGAAATGCTGTCAGGACAAAGTCGCATTCGCCGGGAATTTCAGGAATATTGAGACTGCAGCGAACATGCTTGCGCCTCCGGTCATAATCGAACCATGCGGGGACGGTTATGTCAGAGTCAACCCGCCTTATTCTCCTGCTACGGAAGCCGAAATGGATTCCTTCTGGGATCTGCCCTTCACCAGACAGCCGCATCTGCGCTACAAAGGCAAGCATATCCCGGCTTATGAGATGATAAAATTCTCCGTCAACACGCACAGAGGCTGCTTCGGCGGCTGCAATTTCTGTACAATAGCCGCTCATCAGGGGAAGTTCATCCAGTCAAGGTCCGGCCAGTCTGTCCTCGACGAGATAAGGAAGCTCAGGTCAGTACCGGGATTTGCAGGAAACATATCGGATGTTGGCGCCCCTACAGCCAACATGTACGGGATGAAAGGCAAGAATCCGGACATGTGTGCCCGTTGCGTGAGGAAATCCTGCCTTTTCCCTGCCCCCTGCAGGAATCTCGACAGGTCGCATGCCAGGCTTCTCGACCTGTATTCCGGCATTTCGAAAATAAAGGGAATCCGGCATTTCTATATAGGAAGCGGCATCAGGTACGATCTTTTCCTGGATGAGAACGGATTCATAGACGGGACTTCCCGCCGGTATTTCGAAGAACTGGTGCTCGAACACACTTCCGGGATCTTGAAGGTAGCTCCGGAACATACCGAAGACAAGGTGCTGAAACTCATGTCCAAGCCATCATTCCGCCTTTTCGTGCGTCTGCGCGCCCTGTTCGACTCCCTGATCAGAAAGACCGGAAAACACTGCCTTCTCATACCGTATTTCATCTCAGGACATCCGGGATGCAATATGGAAGACATGAGGAAACTTTCCCTTAACCCTGCCTTGAAAGGGATACGGACAGACCAGGTCCAGGACTTTACCCCGACTCCCATGACTACGTCATCCGTCATGTATTATACGGGAATCGATCCGCATACGATGCAAAACGTTTTCGTAGAACGGGATATAGAAAAGAAGAGGCGGCAGAAGTCGTATTTCTTCATAAAAAAATGAAAAAAAATATTCCCGATTCCGAAAAATGTCCTATTATTGCATCTGAAAAGATTTGAATAAAAAGGAAAGAAAATATGGAACAAGGCAGTCAGAAGAAGAGAGCTGTAGTCAGTTATGAGAACATGTCGGAAGAGTTGGCTGCAGCATTCGCAGAGAAATATCCAAAAGGTTTTTCGGACTATCTTCCGGATCTTCTTAAATATGACAAACCTGACGGGACATCGTTTTACGCCGTTACAGTGGAGATACCTTCCGCCATTTATCTGGTGAAGATCAAAGTCAAGACAGACGATGCGGAGGACATAGAAAGATGGCTTGACGGAGATGACGACGATGACGATGAAGTATCAGGAAATGCCGGGGACGGGACAGATCTCCCGGATGACAATATAGCCCAGTATGCATCATCGGATGACGATGCTTCTGATTCGGATCTGGAATAAAAACCGGAATGACAGAGAGAAAAGAAAGGAAATAGCAGCATATCTTGAAAACAGACAAAAGGACCGGTCATTTTTTCGCGTTCTTCAGACGCTCGCTGCAGAAATTGTCAGAAAAGGATCAAGTCCTGATCCTGTCACTTGCTGTGGGCATTTTCTGCGGTCTGGCTTCAGTCCTGCTCAAGGTTTCCATAGAGACGATCCATCATTCGCTGACATCGTGGTTCGGCGGACGTTTCAACTATAATTTCCTGTACCTGATCTATCCGGGAGTAGGTATGCTCCTGTCGATGCTCTTTGTCCGGTATGTCATCAAGGACAATATCGGCCACGGGGTTACGAAGGTACTGGTCGCCGTATCTAAAAACGAGTCGAAGATCAAGCCGCACAACATGTGGTCTTCGCTTGTGGCAAGTTCCGTGACTATCGGATTCGGAGGTTCGGTCGGTGCCGAGGCGCCTATAGTCTATACCGGCGCCGCCATCGGATCCAATATAGGACGCAAGATGGGGCTTTCGTACAAGAACATCACGATTCTGCTCGGGTGCGGTGCCGCCGGTGCGGTAGCGGGGATTTTCAAGGCTCCTCTCGCAGGTGTCCTTTTCACGCTTGAGATACTCCTTTTCAACATATCGATGTCTTCGATATTGCCGCTGCTTCTGTCCACAGTGTCCGCAACGGTGATATCATATCTGTTTCTCGGGGATTCACTGCCATTCGAGTGCACGCTTTCTCCGTTCACGATGCGCAATATCCCTTTTTATATTGTGCTCGGGCTTTTCAGTGCAGCGTGTTCGATATACTTCACCAGGACCACACTGTGGCTTGAAGACAGGATTAAATCCATAGAAGGCCCCTTTACCAGATGGTTTTTCTCCGCTGCCTGTCTCGGGCTTCTGATCTTCCTCTTCCCTCCGCTTTACGGAGAAGGCTACGATTCCCTGTCAGTCCTGCTGAACGGCCGGGAGATCACGTTCGAGAGCAAGACTGTCCTCGGATTCTTCATGAATACTCCATGGACGATTCCGCTGTTTTTCCTGCTGATACTTCTGCTGAAAGTGTTCTCCATGTCCTTCACCAATGCCGGAGGCGGAGTAGGAGGTACCTTCGGACCTACACTCTTTGTCGGTGCGGTAGCCGGCTTCGTGCTTTCCAGGACAGTGAATCTGCTCTTCGGGGGAAGCGGACTCCATGTCCCGGAGCAGAATTCGGTCCTCGTCGGCATGGCTGGACTGATGGCCGGTGTCATGCAGGCTCCGATGACGGCCATATTCCTAATAGCAGAGATTTCGGGAGGATACGAGCTGCTGGTTCCGCTGATATTGACATCCACGATATCATTCGGCGCCACAAGAATGGTAGAGCAGTATTCGATTTATACCAAGCGTATAGCCAAGAAAGGGGAGCTGCTTACCCATGACAGCGACCAGGCAGTTCTGACTCTTCTTAAGACATCGGATCTGATTGAATCCGACTTCACCCCTGTGAAGATAGATGCCACTCTCGGTGAACTGGTCGATGCCGTTTCCGAGTCCTCGAGGAATATCTTCCCCGTGGTGGACACTCGGAAACATTTCCAGGGCTATGTCTCTCTGGAGGATATCAGGAAAGACATGTTCAAGAAAGACCTGTATGACAAGATGTATGTCTACAATTACATGAAATCTTCGCCTGAATACGTCTATGTCGACGAGAAGATGGTCAGCGTGATGAAGAAGTTCGAGAAGACTGATGCCTGGAATCTGCCTGTGGTTGACCATTACAGGACCTATATAGGATTCGTGTCGAAATCCAAGATATTCTCGGCATACCGGAACCAGCTCAGGGAAGTGTCCCATGACTGATGCCGGGCCATAACCATTGATTGATAACATGACCGAATTATGAAGAATCTGTATATCAAGACCATAGCCGACAGGCTCTCTATAGCTGAATGGCAGGTGGAAAACTGCATGAAACTTTTTGAAGACGGAGCAACCATCCCGTTCATCTGCCGCTACCGGAAGGAGAAGACAGGCGGTCTGGACGAAGTGGCTGTCGCGGAGATAAGACATTGGACTGATGTGTTTTCCGAAATGGAAAAGAGGAAGGAATCCATATTGTCCACCATATCCGAGGCCGGAAAGCTGACAGAAGAGCTTGAAGCCGCCATCGGGGCATGTGTGGATTCAAGGGAACTGGAGGATATTTATCTTCCTTTCCGGCCTAAGAGGCGGACACGTGCGACAGTTGCGAAGGAAGCCGGTCTGGAACCTCTTGCCGACGGGATTTACGGCTTGTCTGTCTCCGATCCGGAGAAGGAAGCCGGGAAATATGTGAATGACAAGGTCCACAGTGCCGAGGAGGCTTTGTCCGGGGCAAGGGATATAATTGCAGAGAGGATCAACGAGACCGCATCCGTCCGCGAGACTGTCCGGGGAATCCTGCGCACAAGGCGTCTGGTGTCACGTCCTGGAAAGAATGCAGGCACTCCTGAAGCACAGAAATACAAAGGCTATTTCAATTTCTCGGAGCCTCTTGCCCATATTGCCTCGCACCGGCTGCTTGCGGTCCTCCGTGCTGAAGACGAGGGGGTGCTGAGCCTTAAGATAGACGCTGATCCGGAGAAATGCGGGAACAAACTCTATTATGATTTCTGCCATGAAAGAAAATATCCGGACAGGAAACTCGGAGAACAGATACGTGCAGCCATAGATGATGCATACAAACGTCTGCTCGAGCCTTCGATATCGAACGAAGTCATACGGGAGGCAAAGGAAAAGGCTGATGTCGAGTCGATAAAGGTATTCGGGGAAAATCTCAGGCAGCTTCTGCTGGCACCGCCGGTAGGACAGAAGAGGGTACTTGCGATTGATCCGGGATTCAGGACCGGCTGCAAGGTCGTCTGTCTGGATTCCTCGGGCAATCTGCTGCATTATGAAACCATATTCCCGCACCCTCCGGCCAGCGAGAAAGTGAAATCTATCCGTGCAGTGTCGGAAATGATCGACAAGTACGATATCGAGGTAATAGCCATTGGAAACGGTACAGCAGGACGCGAGACCGAGGAATTCATCAGACGGGTCCCCAAGCCTTCATCCGTGAAGGTCTTTCAGGTAAGCGAAGACGGGGCGTCTGTGTATTCGGCATCCGACGTGGCCAGGGAGGAGTTTCCCGATTACGATGTGACTGTCAGGGGTGCGGTCTCTATCGGACGCCGGCTCATGGATCCGCTTGCCGAACTGGTGAAGATAGATCCGAAGTCCCTCGGAGTCGGACAGTATCAGCACGATGTGGATCAGACGCTTCTGAAAGAGCAGCTTGACAACACCGTGGAAAGCTGTGTGAACAGCGTTGGCGTGAACCTGAACACAGCAAGCCGCCACCTTTTGAGCTATGTTTCGGGCATAGGTCCGGCACTTGCCGACAACATAATCCAGTACAGGACAGAGAACGGGGCCTTCAGGTCCAGGACCGAGCTGAAGAATGTCAGACGGTTGGGAGACAAGGCTTTCGAACAGTGCGCCGGTTTCCTGCGGATTCCGGATGCGGAAAATCCGCTGGACAATTCCGCGGTGCATCCGGAAGCTTACCATATCGTAGAGAAAATGGCAGGAAGCCTGGGTGTGACAGCAAAGCAGCTTGTGGCTAATGCTGAGCTTTGCTCGAAACTCCATGCGGAGGATTTCATAGAGCAGGATTTCGGACTGCCTACCATCCACGACATACTAAAGGAACTTGTGAAACCGGGACGCGATCCGAGGGAAAGCGCCGCCGAGTTCTCATTCTCTGAGGATATCCATACTATTGACGACCTTGCAGCAGGAATGGAACTCCCCGGAATCGTGACAAACATCACGGCATTCGGGGCTTTCGTGGATATAGGAATAAAGCAGAACGGCCTTATCCATGTCTCGCAGATGGGTAAGGGACGGAGAGTGGACAATCCTGCAGCAGTGCTTAAACTCCATCAGCATGTCATTGTAGAAGTGCTTTCAGTCGATACTGACCGCAACAGGATATCCTTGCGGCTGAAATCATGACCTGCTGAATAAACTGACTCGGATGAAAAGGTTGAGACTGATATTGTCGGTCGCCGTGGCGGCCATGCTGCAGGTGCATGCATCTGCGCAGAGCTGCAGCATAGACTGGGATGTCTCCCTGTACGGGACAGGGGCCACAGGGAAGACCCTGCCTTTTTGGGCCGTCACGAACAAGACAGGAATGATCCCGGATGCCCACAGCGCCATTCTGGAGGCTGATGCCGGGTTCTCGTACAGCTCCGGAAAGACCGGTCTGGACTTATGGTCAGGTTTCAGGCTGTCGGGCAATATGCATCCTTCTGCCGCTCCTGTCTGCCGCGGAATGGTCAATGAACTTTATGCCGGCATCGGCTGGAAGAAGTTGAGACTAGATCTCGGGATGATCGACAGGGAATGCCTGTATGACGGGTTGTCCCTGACCGGCGGAGATATAGTCTGGTCCGGAAATGCCAGGGCTTTGCCTGGCTACAATCTGCAGATCGAGTATTTCGCGGTCCCGGGAACGAAAGGGATCTTTTCCATAAAGGCCAATTATGCCGACTACAGGTTTATCGGTGAGAGATATGTGCGGAATGCTTATCTGCACAACAAGTCACTGTTCTTCAAGTTCCGCCTCCATCCCAGGGTGCATCTCCAGCTCGGTCTGGAGCAATGGTCGGTTTGGGGCGGTGTTTCACCTGTGAATGGCCGCCAGCCGCAGTCCTTCAAGGACTATCTGAGGGTGGTATGCGGATTGAGCGGAGGAAGCGATGCGACAGAAAGCGATCAGATAAATGTGCTTGGCGACCACAGAGGACGCGAGCTGATACAGATAGACTGGACAGCAGATGCCTTTACCATGTCTTTTGCCCACGACATACCGTTCGATGACGGCTCCGGCATGGGATTCCAGAACTTTCCGGACGGAGTCAATACCATATCGTTCTCTTTCAACGGAAAAGACAAATGGGTTTCCGATATCCTGTACGAATTTGTATATACCAAATGCCAGTCCGGCCCTTATCATGATACCGGAGACGATCCTTCGAGACAGGATGAGGAATGGCATGTACTTGGAGGCAATGACAATTATTTCAACAACGGTGAATACCGCTCGGGATGGACCAGTTACGGCAAGACAATAGGACTGCCGCTGTTCACTCCCATGCCTGCTGACGGAAACGGCCTTGTGCTCGGGGTCTGCAACAACAGGGTATCGGCCCATCACATCGGACTTGCAGGAAAGCTGGCAAGGAAGATCCCCTACCGGTTCAAGGCCACATATTCGAGGAACTATGGAAGATATTCGCAGCAAGGCCTGTACGCTGAATTTTTCGGGACCGTACCGGAGCAGTTGTCCATGGCGCTTGAAGTGGATTTCCCTCTCTTTTCAAAGAGGTTCCCGATAGCATTGTCGACAGGCATCTACGTGGATGCCGGAGAACTTTACGGGGATAATTTCGGCATTACATTGAAATTGTCCTATACCGGGAAATATTTTTCCGGAGATAACAGATAGAGCCATGAAGATACTTGTCACAGGAGCAGCAGGATTCATAGGGGCGCATCTCACGGAGGCTCTGCTGAGAAAAGCCGGAGGTGTCGAGATCACAGGTCTCGACAGTCTCGACAGCTGTTATGACGTCAACCTGAAGGAATACCGGCTGAAACGGATTGCCGCACTGGCCGGGGAAATTGATGCAGGATGGAGATTCATCAAGGGAGATATCACGGATGCATCTGTAGTGTCGGATGTCTTCAGGCAGACAAGCCCTGATATCGTGGTGAATCTGGCGGCACAGGCAGGAGTCCGCAGGAGCATCAGTGATCCTGAACCGTATATCGGGACAAACATAACCGGATTCTACAATATACTCGAGGCCTGCCGCCACTCATATGACGGAGGCCGGAACGGTGTACGTCACCTGCTCTACGCTTCGAGCTCATCCGTATATGGAGAAAATCCCGCAGTCCCTTACCGGACAAGCGACAGGACCGACTTTCCCGTGTCACTTTATGCCGCCACAAAAAAATGCGACGAGATCCTGGCCTATTCCTATGCCGGACTTTACGGCATACCGTCCACGGGCATCAGGTTCTTCACTGTCTACGGACCTGCCGGACGTCCCGACATGGCATATTTCCGGTTTACCGACCAGCTTGTCAAGGGCAGGAAAATCAATCTGTACAATTACGGCAAATGTGTCAGGGATTTCACATATATCGATGACATTGTCGAAGGACTGATGCGTGTCATTCCAGCCTCACCGGAATGGGCCAGGGGAGAAAACGGGCAGAAGATACCGCCATACAGGCTGTACAACCTCGGGAACGGTCATCCGGCAAGTCTTGCAGATTTCGTGAAGATACTTCAGGAGGAACTCTCTGCCGCCGGTGTACTGCCGGAAGGATACGATATCGGGGAAAGGATCGAGATGCTTCCCATGCAGTCCGGTGACGTCACTGTCTCGTATTCCGACATATCGGCATTCGAGGCGGATTTCGGTTTCAGACCTGAGACATCCCTGCGGACAGGACTCCGCAGATTTGCAGAATGGTACAAGGAATATTATTTCGGAAAACGGATATGAACATGAATATTGCAGTAGCCGGGACTGGATATGTGGGACTTTCGCTTGCAGTCCTGCTCTCGCAGCACAACAAAGTCACGGCGGTGGACATAGTCCCGGAAAAGACCGCCATGATCAACTCGGGCAAGTCCCCGGTACAGGATGACTATATCGAGAAATATCTCTCGGAAAGGAATCTCGACCTGAGAGCGACAACGGATGGTGCCGAAGCCTACAGGAATGCCGATTTTGTCGTGATAGCCGCTCCCACGAATTATGATCCGGTGAAGAATTATTTCGACACCAGCCATGTGGAGGAGGTGATCAGTCTCGTACTGTCAGTCAATCCGGACGCGGTAATGGTCATCAAGAGCACTGTCCCGGTGGGCTTCTGCCGCAGCATGTATGTCAAATATGCCCGGAAGTTCAAGTCTTCAGGTGAAAGCGGGAAAAAGCTGAATCTGCTTTTCTCTCCTGAATTCCTGAGAGAAAGCAAAGCCCTTTATGACAATCTTTATCCGTCAAGAATAATAGTAGGCTATCCGGAGGTGAACGCGGGCCCCGATGAGGAGAATGAGGCCATAATGGAGGTCACCGGCAAAGGACTGAAGGAGGCGGCCTGGAAATTCGCGGCCCTCCTGCAGGAAGGCGCCCTGAGGCCGGATATCCCGACACTGTTCATGGAACTGAAGGAAGCGGAGGCAGTCAAGCTGTTCGCAAACACTTATCTGGCTCTGAGAGTCTCGTATTTCAATGAACTTGACACATACGCGGAACTGAAAGGCATGGATACCAAAGCCATTATAGAAGGAGTGTGTCTCGATCCGAGGATAGGCAGCCATTACAACAATCCTTCATTCGGCTATGGCGGTTACTGCCTGCCGAAAGATGCAAAGCAGCTTCTGGCAAATTATCAGGATGTTCCGGAGAATCTGATCGAGGCCATAGTGGAGAGCAACAGGACCAGGAAGGACTTCATAGCTGAACGGGTTCTGGAAAAGGCCGGTTATCGTGCTGCGGGCAGCGAATGGAACAGGAACAGTGAACGCGATGCCGTGATCGGCGTTTACCGTCTGACCATGAAATCGAATTCCGACAATTTCCGCCAGAGTTCCATCCAGGGAGTCATGAAGCGGATCAAGGCCAAAGGGGTGACTGTCATAGTGTATGAACCGTCACTCGAAGACGGTTCGAAATTCTACGGAAGCGAGGTGGTGAACGATTTGTCCGAGTTCAAGGCCAGAAGCCAGTGCATCATCGCCAACAGGTATGATCCGGTTCTCGATGATGTGAAGGACAAGGTCTATACGAGAGACATATTCCGACGGGACTGATTATCGGATGATATAGGCTATCTCCTTGAATCCGAACTGTTTCATTTCTCCAGACTCGAGTTCTACAAGAAGCAGCCCGTTTTCCGTGACGCCTGTTATCCTGCCTTTGAAGACCGGGTAAGGCGAGTCATCTTGGCCGCAGCCGGCAACAGGATCGGCAGGGAGATATGCCGGACGTCCTGAAAGATCAGCGAACAGGGCCGTTTCACCGCTCCGGTAAAGCAGGGACTCATATTCCTGGCGGAGGGTCTCCATGCCGCCGAGGTCCCGCAGCCTTGAGATCTCTTCCGCAAAGAAATCCATGAAACGTACCAGAAGCGCATCAGTATCGTATTTCTTCCCGCTGCATCGGCGCATGGAGACGGGATTCGGCAGATCTGCCGGAAATGTCACCTGATTTACATTGAGCCCTATTCCGACTATGGATGTCTTCAGCCATTTTCCTTCGAGGGTGTTCTCCACAAGCATTCCGGATATTTTCCGGTTGCCGACATAGATGTCATTCGGCCATTTTATCCTGGCATCTATCCCATAAGCCTCGAGGAGCCGGCATTGTGCGAGTGTGGCCGTTTCGGAAATCATGAACTGGTCGGTGGCCTTAATTTGAGGAAAATCCTTTCCGCTGTCGGCAGCCGTAGTGTCAAAGCGGAGGAATATGCTGAAGGTCAGGTTAAGGTCTGCGTCGGAAATCCATCTGTTCCCTTTCTGTCCGCGGCCTGCTGTCTGGCATCTGGCAGCGATGACTGACAAATTGTCAAGGCTGTCTGCACGTCTTGCGGCTTCACTGTTGGTCGAATCGAGGGTCTCATACCATATTATGTCATGCTTGTGTTCCATTGGTGCGGATTTTGAGTATAAATTCACTATATTTGCAAAATTAATTTAAAACAACGGATGAACAATAACGAAATCAAGGTCATTGCCGATGCGATGCTTGAAAAGAAGGGACAGGATGTCGTTTCTCTTGATCTGAGGAACATAGGAACCGCCATTTCCGATTATTTCATCGTCTGCAATGCTGATTCCACTACCAATGTCGATGCCATAGCGGACAATATTGAAGAAAGGATGATTGAAAAATGCGGCAGGAAAGTCCTCCGCTCACAAGGACGCGAGAATTCATTCTGGATTATTCTCGACTATGGCGATATGGTTGTACATGTTTTCCAGACTCAGTACAGGGAATTCTACAGGCTCGAAGACCTGTGGGGCGATGCTGAGCGGACGGTATTCCGGGAAGAACAGGAGTAGGCACCGGAATTCCATGACATGTTTTCACAATATTTCTGACGATAATGGACAATAACAGTACAGGGAATAACAGACAGGGGAAGGACCCCAGAAAGATAAACATAAGATTCAATTTCTCATGGGTCTACATGATACTTATGATAGTAATCGTGTGGATGTTCTTCAACCAGGGCGGATCGAACCCGCAGAAGATAGAATGGGAAGATGTAAAGGAGCAGATTCTTGCGGGCGATGTAAAGGAGATAACCTTCATCAGGAATGATTTCGAGGGAAAGGTGACCATAAAACCGGACAGGCTGTCCAAGTACGCCGATGAGTTCGGCGGAAATATCCCGTCAAAGTCGCCTCATTTCATATTCCTTGTATCAGGAAGTTTCAATCCGGAAGAGACTTTCGGGGAACTGAATGACTCCCTTCCGGAAAGCGACCGTTTCAGGGTGGTCATCGAGAACAACAACAAAGTGTGGGGCTCGGTCATCGAATGGCTTCTCTTCCCTCTGCTTCTCATCCTG
Organism: uncultured Bacteroidales bacterium; assembly: GCA_944326385.1. Taxonomy (GTDB): domain Bacteria; phylum Bacteroidota; class Bacteroidia; order Bacteroidales; family UBA932; genus Cryptobacteroides. The sequence goes on from CALVDT010000098.1 coordinate 34,805, forward strand.
ATGTGGGTATTCATGTTCAGGGGATTCAACAGGAATTCCGGTGCAGGCCCCGGAGGTTTCTTCAACGTCGGGAAGTCGACCGGCAAGCTCGCGGAAAAAGACAGCATAAAGGTGACATTCAAGGATGTCGCAGGTCTTGACGGGGCCAAGGAAGAGGTGATGGAGATTGTCGATTTCCTGAAGAACCCGAAAAAATACACTGCACTTGGAGGCAAGATACCCAAGGGTGCGCTGCTTGTGGGGCCTCCGGGCACAGGAAAGACACTCCTGGCAAAGGCCGTGGCCGGGGAAGCCAATGTCCCGTTCTTCTCCATATCGGGATCCGATTTTGTGGAGATGTTCGTGGGAGTAGGTGCTTCCAGGGTCAGGGATCTGTTCAGACAGGCGAAGGAAAAGGCTCCGTGCATCGTCTTCATAGACGAGATCGATGCCGTAGGACGGGCAAGAAGCAAGAATGTGGGATTCTCGTCAAATGACGAACGTGAGAATACCTTGAACCAGCTGCTTACCGAGATGGACGGATTCGATTCCAATTCGGGCGTCATCATACTTGCAGCCACGAACCGTGCAGATATTCTCGACAAGGCTCTTCTGAGGGCGGGAAGGTTCGACAGGCAGATACACGTGGAACTTCCGGACCTGAAGGAAAGGTCGGAAATCTTCAAGGTCCATCTCAAAGGCCTGAAATTGTCTCCGGACTTCGATGTGGAATTCCTTGCCAAGCATACGCCCGGCTTCTCCGGGGCGGATATAGCGAATGTCTGCAACGAGGCAGCCCTGACTGCTGCAAGAAAGAACAAGACAGAGATCGACAAACAGGATTTTCTCGATGCAGTGGACAGGATTATCGGAGGTCTCGAAAGGAAGAACAAGATCATCACTCCGGAAGAGAAGAGATCCATAGCACATCACGAAGCCGGACATGCTGCCGTAAGCTGGCTTCTGCCTAATGCAAGCCCGTTATTCAAAGTGACCATAGTCCCTCGAGGACAGGCATTGGGTGCCGCCTGGTATCTTCCGGAGGAAAGGCAGCTTGAGACGCGGGACCAGATGATTGACCAGATGTGCTCTCTGATAGGAGGACGGGTCGCAGAGGAAATCGTGAACGGACAGCCGTCGACAGGTGCGTTGAATGACCTTGAAAGGCTTACCAAGTCGGCTTATGCCATGGTAGTCTACTATGGGATGAGCGAGAAGATAGGCACTGTCTCGTATTTCGACTCCACCGGTTCAAGAGGTTACGAACTGGGCAAACCGTACAGCGAGAAGACCGCCGAACTCATTGACGAAGAAGTCAAGTCGCTTATCAACAAGATCCACGACAGGACATACAGGATACTGATGGACAACAAGGACAAGTTCCTCGAACTGGCGGCTCTGCTCCTTGAGAAGGAAGTGATATTCGCAGATGACCTTGAAAGGATATTCGGGCCACGCGCCAATAAGGGCAATGAAGAACAATAATCAGGGACTGTTATGAAAAATCTGGTTCTGAGGACATTGACGGGAGTCGGTTTCGTTGCTGTAGTGGTCATCTGTCTCCTGCTGAACAGGTATTTCTTCGGAGTGCTGATGGTCGGCCTGATGACTGCAATGATGATCGAATTCTACAGGATGACTATGAGAGGGGAGTACATCTTCTCCCAGATCCTTTCCATACTTGCAGCCATCGTGCTGTTTTCATTGACATATCTTTACAGGGGGTGCAACTTCCCGGGCAGACTGGTGGTGCTGGCCATCATACCGGTATTCGTGATGATGATAAACTCCCTGTATGTCAAGGACAAGACGGATTTCGGCAAATTCGCGAACCTATATACGGCGCTGTTGTATATAGCGGTTCCAGTCACAATGACCAACTTCGCCGTATTCAACGCTTCAGGTGAATATTCCGGCACCCTTCTGCTCAGCCTTTTCATAATCGTATGGGTATCGGATATAGGCGGTTATCTTTTCGGAATGGCCTTCGGGCAGAAGTTCGGACGGAAACTGTTTCCGGAAGTCTCCCCCAAAAAGTCCTGGGTCGGATTCTGGGGCGGGCTCGTGCTTGCTGTGGCCGCAGGTGCTGTGCTGCATTTCACGGGAATGCTGCATTATCCCCTGGAACACTGCATGATCCTGTCTGTCCTGATGAATGTCTCGGCCGTGTACGGAGATCTGATAGAATCACAGTGGAAAAGATATTACGCTGTCAAGGATACAGGCACGATCATGCCGGGACACGGCGGTATACTCGACCGTCTCGACAGTGCTCTTCTCGCTCTTCCGATGGGCATAATTTATCTGCTGGTAGTCAATATCCTCTGATAAGGGAAGATAATTTCGGTGATTGGATAAATTTTTCTAAATTTGCAGGATTGATAACTCGGAACCGACATGAAGATACACAGAGGAGGATGGAAAATTATCTTGGCCGTGTGGATAGTCTGCAGTCTGCTGATATGGCTGCTGCATTTCATCCACTGTCCATACGTCCTGTACCCTTTGTCCGCAGTCCTGATTTTCTTCATGGGATTTGTCCTTTTCTTTTTCAGAGTTCCGTCCAGAGTCATACCCGAGGGGGAAAATCTCGTTACGGCCGTGGCTGACGGGGAGATTGTCGTACTGGACAAGGTATTTGAACCTGAGTTTCTGAAAAGAGAATGCATCCAGGTATCTATATATATGGACTTCTTCAATGTCCATGTGAATTTCTGGCCGATAAGCGGAGAGGTGACATATTACAGATACCATCCGGGGGAATATTTCCTTGCCTTCCTGCCCAAGGCGTCGGAGCTTAACGAGCATACGTCGGTCTGCGTCAGGAACGGATATGGAGAGGTGTTCTTCAAGCAGCTTGCCGGGACATTCTGCAGGCGGATAGAGTGCTATGCAGTCCCGGGCAAGGCCATGAACAGGGGTGAACAGTGCGGAATAATCAAATTCGGTTCGAGGATCGACATGTATCTGCCGCTTGATGCGGATATCAAAGTGAGCCTCGGCGAAGAAGTCCGGGCCTGCGAAACTGTGATCGCGGAACTGAAAAGGCCGGGGAAATTGATAACAGAATAACAGTATCGTCGAACAGACAAGCATATATGGAAGAAATCTTTATCATCATCTTGCTGATCCTTCTCAACGGTGTCTTTGCAATGTCGGAAATTGCAATAATCTCAGCAAGGAAGTCAAGTCTCCAGGCTGACGCCAACAAAGGCAGCAAGGCTGCAAAAAGGGCTTTGAATCTGGCACAGGATCCGGACCGGTTCCTTTCAGCCGTTCAGGTAGGCATAACACTTATCGGGATATTGACAGGTATTTTCTCCGGGAACAAGATTGCGGCTGAATTTTCTTCTCTGCTGCAGAATGCCGGTATGACTGCTGCAGCAGCTTCTGCACTTGCGCAGACAATCATCGTCATTCTTGTCATGTTCCTCACACTCATTTTCGGAGAACTTGTCCCGAAGAGAATCGCCATGAGTGCATCGGAGAGGGTGTCCAAGATAGTGGCCGGACCCATGAAGTTCATATCGGTCATCGCTGCTCCTTTTGTCTGGCTGCTTGCCAAGACCACATCGCTGGTTGTCAAGATTCTCGGTATCAAATATCAGGAAGCAAAGGTAACTGAAGAAGAGATAAAGTCCATCATACAGGAAGGTACGGATGAAGGCGAGGTATCGCAGGTGGAACAGGATCTGGTGGAGCGTGTCTTTGCACTGGGAGACCTCAAGGTCAGCACGATAATGACTTTGAGAGCAGATATCGTATGGCTTGGACTCGAAATGTCCGAACAGGAGATCAGGGATACGATAGAAGGGAATATCTTCGAGGAGTATCCGGTAGTGGACGATGACCTGGACCATGTGGTGGGTGTGCTGTCGCTTAAAGAGTACGTGCTCAATATAGGCAAGGATGGCTTCGATCTCAAGAAGATGATGAAAGAACCTGTGTACTTCCATGAGAACATGAATGTGTATACTGTCCTGGAGCAAATGAAAGAGAAGAAGATCAGCCGGGCTCTTGTATGCGACGAGTTCGGTTCATGTTCCGGTATCATCACTCTCAAGGACATAATGGAAGCCCTTGTCGGAAACATAAACGATGATCATGAGGAGCCGGATATCATCGCAAGGGCGGACAATGACGGCTGGCTTGTGGACGGGATGTGCCCGATGTATGATTTCCTCAGACATTTCGATATCGAGGATTCCATGGAGGATTTCGAGTACACTACTGTCGCCGGGCTTATCCTTGACGGGCTCGACCATATGCCTGTACCGGGGGAGAAGGTCTCCTGGGGGGATTTCCAGTTCGAGGTCGTGGATATGGACGGGGCCAGGATAGACAAGGTTATCGTGAAGAGGAAATCAGCTCCAGAAGACGGTCAATCGCCTCGTCTTCCGGAACATGTTTCAGAATAGGGGTATTCCTGCGGTAGATGGTGACCTTGCGGTTCCCTTCTCCGACATATCCCCAGTCAGCATCCGCCATTTCCCCGGGTCCGTTTACTATGCAGCCCATCACGGCTATTACCACGCCTTTAAGGTGTGATGTGCGTCTTTTGACTTCGTTGAAGGTTTCCTCCAGATTATACATTGTACGGCCACAGCCCGGGCAGGCTACATATTCTGGCTTGTAGAAGCGTCTTCTGGCGGCCTGCAGGAGTTCGTCGGCAAAATAGGCTGCGTCTGCCGAGCCGTCGAGACGGATTTCCCGGCCGTCATCGCTGATATAGCTGCCTCTCAGTTCCACATCATCTATTTCCCTGTCGAGCAGCATCTTCCCGAAGTCGCAGGACATGTCAAGCATCAGCCTTTCCCGGGACGGAGCCTTATATACTGCGACGGCTTTCCTGTCCGTAATGTCAAGGGCGGCAAGAGATGAAGCAGTCTTCTGCCCGTATCTGTCGGAAAGATACCTTGCTACCGGAATCTCGTTCACAGGCGGTTCAGTCAGAGAGACTCTGACCGTATCACCGATTCCCTCGGACAGGAGAGCGGATATCCCCACTGCGGATTTGATTCTTCCTGAATCTCCGTTGCCCGCTTCCGTGACACCGAGATGGAGAGGGAAAGCTATCCCTTTGCCCTCCATGGCCTGTGCAAGCAGCCTGTATGCCTGCACCATCACTATCGTATTGCTGGCTTTGAGCGAGACCACGACATCATGGAAATCATTTTCCAGACATAAGCCTATCCATTCCATGGCAGCTTCTTTCATGGCAAGCGGTGTGTTGCCGTAAAGGGTGGTTATTCTCGATCCGAGGGAGCCATGGTTCAGCCCTATCCTCATGGCCGTCCCATGTTCCTTGCAGACCTGGACCAGTCTGGCAAACTGTCTGCAGGCTTCCTGATGGTCCTTGTGGAAGTTCCCGGGGTTGATCCTTACCTTTTCCGCCACCTCCGCAGCCGCTATCGCTATTCCGGAAGAGAAATGCACATCCGCCACCAGAGGGACTTCAATCCCTTCGCTCCTCAATCTTGCCTTGATCTCCGCAAGCGCCTTGACATCTTCCATGGTCGGAACAGTGAGACGGATCATTTCGGCTCCGGCCCGGTACAGTTCCCGGCATTGGGCTACGGATGCTCCGATGTCGGATGTATGCGTATTGCACATGGTCTGGACCACAATATGCCGGCCTCCTCCGATAATCAGGTTCCCGGCTTTGACTTCTCTTGTTTTCATGATTATCCTTTTATTCCACCGGGGATTCCGCGCCCTCGGCAGGGATTTCCGACTGTATGGTCCTTATGAGACCGAGCTGTTCCCTTGCTTCTCTTCTGAGTGCATGTTTTGTCTTGCCGACCCGTTTCGTAAGCTGGAAATGCAGGCCGACCGAAAACACGAAATTGGTCGGATAGGCGTACCGGTAATAGTACTGGCTGTAGTAATCAGGTTCATACAGGGAGCCGAAGGAATGTTTGTACATGGCTGTGACATGGATTTCCATGGGATCGAATACAAAAGCGAAACCGGCTCCACCCTTTATCCCGTAGTCAAGACGCAGGTCCGTGTCGAGGAAAGAATCCCGGATGCTTTCCGGGACTCCGTCACCGAACCTGTGGATACTGAGCCTGTAACCTCCGTAAAGTCCGAGATTGACCATCAGCTTCATTTTCCAGAAATCGAAATGGCAGTGAGCCATGACGGGGACTTCCACCACTTCCATCACCGCCCCTGTAGCACCTTCAAGGGTAGGAGTGTAACCTTCATCGTCTTCTTCGAACTGGTATCCTTCCTGCCCGTAGAAGATACCTGCCTGTATGCCGAAATATGGCATGTAGCCGAACATTTTCCCGTAGCGGGTATAGAGGAAGCCGAAGTTGTAGGGCACGAAACGGAATGTCTGCTGCATGGTAGGGTTCCAGCTTACCTGGCTCAGTCCCATCCCGAACTGCACCCCTATCATGGTGTAGTCGTTTATCCTGATGTTCTTGTTTATGTCCAGACTGTCCAGAAATCCATCGCTCAGCGAATCTATCTGCACCAGTTCTATGTCGATGTCGGTCCCTCCGGCCAAGGTATCTGCCTGTAGAGCGTTCCCGTCTTCGCTGACTGTCAGTCCCTGCGGCATCTGGGCATGGAGTCCGTCTGCACCTGACATCAGAGCCAGTACAACGGCGGCAGAACAGTATATTGCATTTTTCATATCTCCGGTCTATTTGAACAGTTCTCCCACATCTATATTCTGTTCCAGTTCCGTCATTTCAGGGATGTCGAGAAGGACATTCCCGTCTTCGAGCTTGTAGAACTTCACTTTTTCGGGCTGCTTGTGTTCCAGAAGATTTCCGGTATCCACGAGTCCGTTCCTGTTCAGGTCTTCCGTGAGCCTTATCGAATATTTTCCTGCGGTTATGTACGGGAAGAGCAGGCTCGTATCACGCTCGACTATGAAAGACCTTATGGTCTGGTCCCGCTTTTCGTTCAGCAGGTCCACGATATACTTGTTCCGGACATTGCCGAGGACAAGGGTGAGGGAACTCAGCTTGTCATCGTTCGGAAGCGTGACCTTGACTTCGGAACTGTCATTGAAAAAGCCGTTTATGTCCTTGAATTTCCTGTGCGGGACCTTCAGGAAATATTCGTATCCCGGGAGCAGCTTGACAGTCGGCCTGACTACATATTTACGCAGGTTCAGACTGTCTTGCTCCACGGTATAGGTGTCCGTGAATTCCTGCTGTCTCGGATTCAGATACCGGAACTCGAGGGAATCGAAGGCAGAGACGACGAGAGGGTATTTGAACTCGATTTCGAACCCGTACTGCTCCACAGTCTCCGGTTTTGCCGTGATGGTGAATACTGTCGTGGTATCTTCTTTCTTGATGTCTGTCCTGGAACTCTTCGCCACGGCTACCTGTCGAGGTTTCGAAAGCTTTACTTCCTCAAGGGTCGGGACAAGCCGGCCCAGGGTGTCGGTCTTCATATAGTTCACATTGAGGAACAGAGTATCAGGCTGCGGTGCAGGATCGTTTACCCATATTTCGAGACTGTCTCTTTCGAGATTGAACTGTGTTATGAGTTTTTCGGACGGGATTCCCGTCATCCAGATGGAGTCTATCTGGGCGTAAGGTGCCATGAACGTTATGTAGGCGGTCCTTTCCCCGATACGTTCCTTGTTCATGATCATCTGCTTGGACGGGACTTCCTTGAACAGGTTCAGTTCATATTCAGTCTTTCTGGCCAGACAGGCAACGGTGTCCGTCATGAGATATTTCTGCAGTTCCGGGATAGTGTCGTTCACCTTCAGGACAGGCCGCACGAGGGTGTCGACAAAGGCTACCTGCTCATTGTCGGCTTCGTAGATGTTGTTGTTGTTCATGTCCATGATGGCATACATCCGGTAGACCGTATCCTGGATGTTCCTCAGGCAGAAGAATCCCCAGTCATCGGTCTTTATGGCAGCGTCGGGCCTGTGCTTGAAAACGGCGGAATCCGAATGGTCCTTGTAGAGCATGACTGTAGCACCTTTGACCGGCATGAGAGTATTGCAGTCCTGGACTATGCCGGTAATCATCATGGAGTCCAGATGTTTCCCCGTGGAAAAGACCATTGCATAGCCAGGGTACATGTTACCTTCATTGTTGTCGGCAATGGCATTGGTCACATCCAGTACGTAAGTCTTGTTCGAGTCCAGATCGGATTCGAAATATACTATAACGCTCTTGCCGCGCATCTTGTATTTCGGGGCTTTTTCCAGAGGAGGGGAGAGGAAGAGGCTCTGGGCGTCCTTCACGACCACGAATTCGTCGAAAGTCAGCGATATCTGTGTCTTGTGCCTTGTCACCATCGTGTCTCCGGGCTGAGGGGAGTATTTGAGCAGAACCGGAGGAATGGTGTCCTTCGGACCTCCGCTCGGAGGGGTGGTGGTATTTGCACAGGATGGGGAGAATATCAGCACCCCTGTCAGCATTACTGCCGCAGCTAATGGAAGATATTGGAGTAGTTTCTTTTTCATTCTGTCATTCTGCTTTTTACGGGCGGGCTGTCCTGCCTCAAAGGTCATGCCTGGATATTACAGGTCTGTCCTTACGACACTCTGTATTCCTTCTATCTTGTTGAGTCTTCTTATAAGGCGTTCAAGATCGTCCTTGTCATGGACATACAGGTCAATATAACCGTCAAACACCTCGTCTTCAGTATTCAGATACATTCTTCTCATGTTCACATTCATGACAAGGGAAATGTATCTGGATATCTCGTTTATGATGCCTATCCTGTCGTAGCCCTTGAGGGAAAGCCTTACCAGGAATGACTGGTCCACATCCTGTTCCCACTGGGTCTTGACAATCCTGTCACCGTGTTTTGCGGCTATGCTGTTCGCCACGCTGCAGGATTTCTTGTGCACGGTGATGGTGCCGTCGGATGCCAGGAAGCCCACGACGCTGTCACCCGGGATAGGGTTGCAGCAATTGGCTATGACATATTTGTAAGTGCCGTCGGACTTGTCATTGATTACATACTTGCCGTCTTTCTTGTCCTTGCTCTTGAACCACGGGAATGACCATTTTCCTTGCTTGTCGTCCTGTTTCTTCAGAATCTCTTCCAGATTGCCGAGTTTCAGGATCCCGGCCCCTATCCTGAAGAACAGTTCATCGCGTTCTCCCTCGAAAATCTCGTACCCGTCGAGAAGACGTGCTATTATCTTGTCCGTCATCTTGAAGCCCAGGGCATTGAGCTGTTCTTCAAGCATCTTCTTCCCGACCCGGACGCTTTCCTGTCTTTCTCCCTTGAAATAGTCAATGACGATGTTCCTGGCCTTCCTGGTGGTCAGGAACTGCAGCCATGCCCGTTTAGGCTTTTCGTTTTCAGCGGTGATTATCTCGACCTGGTCACCTGACTTGAGCACGTATGCAAGCGGTACGAGTTTCATGTTGACTTTCGCTGCAATAGCCTTGTTCCCTATCTCTGTATGGATAAGATATGCGAAATCCAGGGCTGTGGCTCCTTTTTCGATGCTTTTCTGCTCGCCTTTCGGTGTGAACACGAAAATGTCGGATGTCAGGAGGTCGTTGTGGATGATGTCCAGCAGGTCGAGTGCGTTGACGTCAGGGTTCACAAGTATCTCCTTCACCTTGCTTATCCATTTGTCCATCTCGCTCTCGTTCTCGCTGACGAATCCGTCTTTCTTGTAGGCCCAATGCGCTGCGATACCTTTCTCGGCTATGTCATTCATCCTTGTCGTCCTTATCTGGACCTCGATCCAGATGCCTGCATGGCTCATGACCGTACAGTGCAGGGCCTCATAGCCGTTGTTCTTAGGATGCTTCACCCAGTCGCGTATCCTGTCGCTCTTGTATTTGTATATGCCTGTGATTATGGAGAACACATGATAGCACTGGTCTCTTTCCATGTCCTTGGTGCAGCCTGGTCCGGGATTGAAGATGATCCTGACAGCATAGAGATCGTATATCTGTTCGAAGGTGATGTTCTTCGTCACTATCTTGTGCCAGATGGAATACGGGGTCTTGACCCTTTTCTTTATGATGAAATCGAAGCCGGCCTTCTTCAGAGCCTCGTCTATCGGTTTTATGAATTCGTTTATTTCCTTTTCCTTGTCGGAAATATTCCTGTTTATCTTCTCGGTAATCTCGTTGAAGGCTTCCGGTTCCTTGTAGCGGAGCCATATGTCCTCCATTTCGGATTTCACTTCATAGAGGCCGAGCCTGTGCGCCAGCGGGATGAAGATGAACATGGTCTCGGACAGTATCTTGTCCCTTTTGTATTCCGGCATGAACTCTATTGTGCGGCAGTTGTGAAGCCTGTCAGCGAGCTTTATCAGGACAACCCTGACATCGTCATTGAGAGTCAGCAGGATACGTTTGAAATTCTCTGCCTGTATGCTTTTCTTCTCGGCTTTGTCCTCATTGTCAAGGACGGTCTTGATCTTTGTCAGGCCGTCCACGAGAGAGGCTATCTTCTCACCGAAGAGGTTGCTGATGTCTTCGACTGTGTATTCCGTGTCTTCCACTACATCGTGCAGAAGTGCCGCTGCTATGGACTTGTAACCCAGACCGATATTGCTTACCACAATCTTGGCCACTGCTATCGGGTGCAGGATGTACGGCTCTCCGGAACGCCTTCTGACCCCCTTGTGCGCTTCATTTGCAAAGTCGAACGCTTTCTGCACTATGTCGAGTTCCTTCTGGTTTGCGCAGCGTTTCCTTGCCGCCTCCTTGAGATCGGCATAATCCCGTGCTATGATGTCAAAATCTTCTTTCGTGAATTCAGATACAGGCATATTACAGGTTTTATCTTGGTTATTCAATATTATAATTGTCGACGTGCTGGTAGGCATAGGAAAGTTCAGCTCCGAAGAGGATGATGAACCATCCGAAATTCATCCAGAACATGAAGAGAGGTATCGCGGCAAATGCCCCGTATACCATGTTCAGCCTTGAGACGAAAAGCTGAGTCTCAAGATACAGGTACTGCAGGACAGTGAATGCCAGTGCGGATATGAATGCCGCTCTCAATGCATTCGAATATATGACCTTATAGTTCGGTATGAATTTGTACATGGCGGAGAACGTCAATGTCGCCACTATATAGAACAGCACCCATGACGCTATGGAGTCGAAGTTTGCCACACCGATCCCTATGCCCTTCAGCATGTTTGTATAGACTATCGAACCGGAGAAGAAAAGCATGATGACAAAGGGGGCGATGAACAGGATGGCGATGTAGAACGAGATGCGTTTGAAAATGTTCCTGGATTTCTTCACCCTCCAGACATTGTTGAACACCCTTTCCACGGAAATCATCATCCAGAATATCAGCCAGACGAACAGCAATGCGCTTATCAGCCCCACAGTACTGGACTGGGCGGTGTTTATGATGTTGTCGGCGAATCCGAGAACCATGTCGATGGTCTCCTGCGAGTTGTTGAAATACTCATACAGCAGCCTTTCGAGTCTGTCCGACAGTCCCAGACCTCCCGTTATGGCGAACACTACCGCTATGAACGGCACCACGGACATGGTCCCGAAGAAACTCAGTGCCACCGCCTGGAAGCCGATGCGTTCGGCCGAAAAGGTCTTTATGGTGATTATCAGCACCTTGAGGTATTTTATGCTTCTGGCCTTGGCACGTGAAAAATCCTCGATATCCAGATTCCAGATATCTTCAGTCAGGAAACGTTTCACTCGTCTGAATATTTCAAGAGGATTCTTCATCTGCCTTCACTCAAGTCATTTATCCCCGGAAAGTCGTGACATGAACCTTTCCGGATCGATTATGAACCTTTCGTGCAGGCCTTCACCGATCAGACCGTCACCGTCGGAGACTTCCACCTTGAAAGTCAGCCTGCGCCCGTCGATGCCGGTAATTTCAGCTGATGATTGCAAGGAAGTTCCGGCAAGACATGCCCTCAGATGCGAGATCTCCACTTTTGTCCCGACCGTGTCGGCTCCTTGCTCCTTGGCGAGGTTGAATGCGGTCTTTTCCATAAGAGTGATCATGGATGGGGTAGAGTAGACGGGAAGTCCTCCCGAACCGATCTTGTCGGCAGTCTCCTGTTCCGACACTTCATGTCTGCAAACGTATCTGTCTCCGATTTTCATGATAAATCTGTTTTATGGTCAATCAAATTGTCCTCCGGTGCCGTCATCTCAGAACAATGTCAGCTGAAGAGCATCGTTTCCTCCGCTGTCCGGTACGTCGGACGGCTTCTGCGGCAAGCGGATCATTTCCCTGAAGCCGGCTTCGTCTATGATGCCGACACCGAGTTCTTTCGCCTTGCGTATCTTTTCAGGCCCCGGTTTCTCACCTGCGAGCAGATAGGATGTACGGCCGCTGACGGAGGAACTGTTCCGGCCTCCGTGTCTTGTTATCAGCTCCTTCATTTCTTCCCGGGATATGCTGAAATTCCCCGATATCACTATCGTCTTGCCTTCGAGTGCATATGATGCGGGGGCAGACTCTTCATCCATGGAGAAACGGAGCCCTGCCGCCTTCAGCCTGTCTATGCCTTCCAGATTCTCCTGTCTGCTGAAATAGTCCAGTATGCTGTCCGCTATCACTTCACCGACGTCTTCCACCGACAGCAGAGTTTCCCTGTCCGCATGTATCAGACTGTCGATGTCATGGAAATGTCTGGCGAGTGTCTTGGCTGTGGTCTCGCCTATGTACCTTATTCCGAGTGCGAACAGCACATGGTCGAAAGCGGTCTGTTTGGATGCTTCAAGACTGTCGAGAAATCTCTGTGCAGACCGGTCCTTCCATCCTTCGAGGGTCAGAAGCTGCGCTTTGGTCAGGCTGTACAAGTCGGCAGGGGTCCTGACATAACCGAGATTGAACAGCTGGTCGACAGTAGCGTCTCCGGCTATCACGTTCATGGCTTTCCTTGAAATGAAGTGGACGAGCTTCCCCTTGAGCTGGGTAGGACAGCCGTCTGCATTTGGGCAGAAGAATCTGGCTTCGCCTTCGTCTCTTACCAGCGGAGTGCCGCAGTCCGGACATTTGTCCGGGAAGACAGGGACTATCGTGCCAGGTTCCCTCCTGTCGAGTTCCACACCTGTGATTTTCGGGATGATCTCTCCTCCTTTCTCCACATATACATAATCTCCTATCCGGATGTTGAGGAGCTGCATCTGCTCCGAGTTGTGAAGCGACGCCCTTTTGACGGTGGTGCCGGAAAGCAGGACCGGTTCAAGGTTGGCTACAGGGGTCACGGCTCCTGTCCTTCCTACCTGATAGTCTATGGAGAGGAGCTTTGTCAGCGCCTGTTCAGCCTTGAATTTGTAGGCAACGGCCCAACGGGGGAATTTTGCGGTGAATCCGAGTTCCTTCTGGTACGGAAGTTCGTTTATCTTGATCACTATTCCGTCGGTGGCGAAAGGCAATGCTTTTCGCGCCGTATCCCAATAGCTTATGTATTCTTCGATTTCCGATATGCCGGTGCATATGCGGCGTTTGTCCGACACCGGAAGTCCCCATGATGCAGCAGCCTTGAGGGCTTCATCGTGGGTGAGGAACGGAAGGTTTTCCCCGAGCAGGTGATACAGGGTGCATTCAAGTCCCCGATGAGACACTTCCGCAGGATTGATGAGTTTCAGAGAGCCGGATGCCGCATTTCTCGGGTTGGCGAAAGGCTGGTCCTCGTCTCTGAGGCGTTCCTCGTTCAGCCGGTCGAAGGCCTCGTAAGGCATGTATATCTCGCCTCTGATCTCGAATTCATCCGGATAGCCGTCTCCTTCCAGTTTCCGGGGTATGTTGCCTATGTGCCTGACGTTTTCAGTCACATCATCACCGACGACTCCATCGCCTCTGGTAAGGGCGCGGACAAGCCTGCCATGCCTGTATGTGAGACAGATGGCCGTCCCGTCGAATTTGAGTTCGCAGCAGAAAGTGAATGTCTTGCCGAGGCTTTTCACCGCCCTGTCCGCAAAGGCTTCCACTTCGGTAATGTCATACGTGTTCCCTAGCGAGAGCATCGGGTATCTGTGAGGATACTGGTCAAACTCTTTCCTGAGGTCACTGCCTACTCTCTGGGTGGGGGAGTCCGGTGTGATGAATTCCGGATGAGCCTTTTCCAGAGAGATCAGCTCGTTCATCATCATATCATAGTCATAATCACTGATTACAGGAGCACTGTCCACGTAGTAGCGCCTGTTGTTTTCAGCGATTTCCTTCCTCAGTTCTTCTATTCTTTTTCTTATGCCGGCTATATCCACAAAACGAAATATTATCAAGTCAAACTACAAAAATACGATTTTTTCGTATTATTTGAGATGTATTTGATGGGGATTTTATATTTTTGCAGTCGGTTTTGACTATCAATACTTCGGTAAATTTTAACCGAAAATTTTAAAATTTAACAATCGAGTCGGATAAGGCCGGCTCAAACCCTATAAAAGTTCATTGAAATATTGTCAACAGATGAATCTACAAGCAGCAGTAAT
>CALVDT010000099.1 GCA_944326385.1 uncultured Bacteroidales bacterium
GTCGGATGCAGGGAGTGCCATATCAGACCAGACTGGTTATTGATATACAGAAAGACAGACAACAACGAATTACAGATACTTGAACTCGTAAGGACAGGTACACACTCGGACTTATTCAAGAAATAGATTACAGACACGCCCTCTTGCAGCAATGTGAGAGGGTTTCTTGTATATAGAGGCATCCAAAAAAGTCAAAATTGATTTGGAGACACTTGCCTTTAACTATACCTATTCTCATTCTATTCAAGTAAACGGATAGAGTTGGAATTGTACCTTATATATACCTGTTTCTCAATGGAATATACAGTACAGGTAAAGGACACGAACAGAGTATCTATCCAAAACACCCCTGCCTTGTTATCTGGGGAAATCAAAAACCAATTTAACGCAAGACCAGTGTAGGGTACATCCAAAAGGAACTACATTATATAGAATCCAATTAAGACATATTCACATCAGAAACAGACAGTCTGCAAACCGTTCGATAAACGACAGATAACAATGCCGTTGAAATACACTTATGTTTAACCAGCCGTTCTCACAAGGGACGGCATTTTTCGTTTATATGATATGACAGTACAACAGATTGTGAAAGACTTGATTCTCTACAACCAGAATCTTGTCATAGAAGAACTGATGAAACATGATGACAGTATCTGGGACAGTCTCCAGAATTTCGATGAAAACACTGAAGTCCTCGAATGGTGGCTTGTCACTCCCTACATGGCAGAACTACTCAAAGAAAACGGTGAGGTAATCTTCTCGGACTATGACTGCTACTGGTGGGGACGGACAACAAGCGGACAGGCTCTCTACATGGATTGGGTGATACAGGAAATAGCCAGACAGACGGAGAGATAACAGCAATGTCTCAAAGGAACAATGGAACAATGTATTCAATGGACTTCCATTTCAATTCAAGATTAACTGAATTTGATTTGGAGGTCTCTTTAACTATCAAAAGCATAACCAATTAAAAGTCAAAGGAACAATGGAAGAAACAACAGGTTACAACGGATTTACACCGTCAGATTATGCGGAAGAACTTTACAGGGATGCAAAGGTAAATGCCCAACGGAAACAAAGGTTACAAAGAAGACTTGACAATCTTACAAGGGAACAGCAGCAGAACTTGAAGCACCAGATGAAACAAAGGATATTCAAGGCTGGAATTGAGGATTACGAAGCAAGGGCAGAATACTGTCATTATCTGGCAGATAGTGCATACGAAAGGGAGTTCAAGATATGGTCGGACATTATGCTGGACTTCATGGCTGAACTGGACAAAGACAAGACAGAATAGCCAACTCAAAGTATGGGTTTACGGGGAAATCAAAATGGACAATCCTATTAAATGAAAACATTATGGGTATGGAAATGGACTGGGACAACTTCGTCCCGACACAGGAAATCAGAAATTACGAACGGAAGTGCAGGGAGAGCGTAAGGCAGAGGGAACAGTTGAAGCAGGTCTTGGCAGCACTGGAGAAACGCAAGAGGGACATCTTCTGGGATGTGGAATATGCGATGCTCTCTACTGGGATAAAGTATTTCAATACCTGTTCTGAATACTGGCTGATTAAAGTTGAATCAGAGTACATAAAAGCGGAGAAAGAGTATATGGCGAAACAGACTGATATTTAGATGCAATATCCCTCAAAATGAGTGCTGTTTGTGAAATATTTTCATACCTTTGTATCGTCTTTCGGAGAATCCGTAAGGCAGACATACTGAAAGTGTTTTCGCACTGTCCTTAACTGAAAATGTGGCAATTTTCAAAAAGACGAGGACAACGAACAGCACTCATTCTTGTTTAGAACTATGTTGTAAGGGGATTCTGTACCCTGCAATACCTCATATCTATTCGAGTGTGGGGTATTGCATCGTTTATTCGTCTTGGGTTAGCCACAACCTTCAGTTAGATAAGCGGAACAACCTCACACTTTCTTTTTGTACAAATCCGTCATTCGAGGTTGGTGGCACAACATTGCCGAAAATGGAAGTCATAAAAAGCAAATTAGATGAATTGCTTGACATTATTAGACCTGTGGTTACCAAAGGTGTAAAGTGTCAAAGCAATAAAGGGGATGTGGAAATAAATAAGACAGGTACAATTTCCGAAATCTCTCACGAGCCAAGTAATATGGACGAATCTTATGCTGACGAATGGACAAAAGTCATTTACAAGGGTAAAGAATTTGAATTAAAATGGCATATCCCAGCAACAGAAGAAGATGAGGCGACAGATGTCATTAAAACAGCAGATATAGAGTTCTCTGTGTCAATTCAAGAATCAAACGGAACTAAAACTGCAAAGTTGATAGAGCCAATAACAATTACGCTTATATATTAACAACCAATTAAATATCAATACAATGAAAAAGATTTTATTACTTGTATTGCCACTTATGGTGATGTGTTTCGCTTCTTCGTGCAACAAGGAAGAATGGACAGATAATAGCTCAATTATCCAATTCAAAGACCCATATTTTCAGCAAGCATTACTGAATGGGGAAACAACTTGTTCCATTATTGATTCATATGGAAATTATGTGTTATATGACATTGATAGAGATAATGACGGCCAGATTTCTGAAAAAGAAGCATCCATGGTTGCAAGAATAGATGTTCATGATAATGGCCTTATACAAGACATGAGCGAGATTTCATATTTCACAATGTTGGAGGACTTGGCATGTTATGGAAATCAACTAACTTCTCTCAATGTAAGCAATAATACTCGACTAAAATCATTGAATTGTAGCAATAATCTATTGACGGAATTAACCATAGGTGAAAATCTAAACTTGGAAAGATTAACATGTGAAGGTAATAAAATCACAAGCATAGATTTAAGATACTGTCTGAAATTAAACTATTTATGGATAGTTGACAATCAGTTGACCTCTCTTAATTTAAGCAACAACACAAACTTGACGGACATAATATGCAGTAACAATATGTTGACAACAATAGATATTAGCAATTGTATAAACCTATCTCAATTTCAGTGTCAGAATAACTATATTTCTGTTCTTGATTTAAGGAATAACAAGTCATTAAAATATCTTGTTTGTTCAAATAATCCTCTTACAAAGATAATCATACCGCAACACAATTTCATTGATTATGACTATATGAAAAGGATTGAACAAGAATACGGAGATGTAATAGAATACGCAGAATAAATAAAGTCAAACCCGTCCCTCTGCTGCAATGGTGGAGGGACATTTAGATGATACAATATATGACAAATTTGCTTAAAAGACTCGTTGCAAATTGGTTATACCTAATCATATCTATTGCAAGTATTTTACTGCTAGCATTCAGTTGCAGTTTATGGATTACGATTGCGGGTGCTATTCTTGGAATAGTAGGTGTTATTATTGGTATCAAGCATTCGGGACTTGAATGGGGAGAATTTGACTGAAAGATGCCTAAAATCCGATTCAAATTTCCCTCCAAACAAGGGGATTTTCTATTTCATTATATATCATTCTGTTATCGACGCTGTAATTTCGTGAAGGGTATATAAACAGAAAAATCGGGAAAATATGGCGTAGGTGGGAGAATAAGAAATTAAGACTAATACAACTGATTGATTTACAATTATATTACTTTAAGTTTAACCCAGTATCTGCTGGCGTGAATATGTTAGCAATCCTGTTAGCGAAGTCATAAGCCAGACACGACAAGGCTTCATAACTCGCTGATTTTCACCGTGCGAAGCACCGCTCAGTTGGTTAGAGCATCTGACTGTTAATCAGAGGGTCCCAGGTTCAAGTCCTGGTTCAGGAGCCGCTGAAAATCAAGGAGTTGCGAAAATTTCGCAACTCCTTTTCCATTTTACGGCATCAGCAAAGCCCGCCAACCGGACCTCAACCCAACCCGTAGTGGTGGTCGCAGCAACGTTGATATAATTCAAAAGCGGGGCAGCCTGATGAGGACCGCCCCGCTTTTGAACTATAACCCTATTATTAACAACTAAACTAACCTGCCTTATGTTATTACAAAACCTGTGCCACAACTACTCCACCCGTTCGATTTTCAATTGCTGGATATAAAACGAACCGCTCTGGAAATTCACGAAAATCGTGACCAGGAATCTTTCTCCGCCGGCATTGAGGACTCCGAGAGCATATTTCGAATTCGACTCTACTGCGGTATGCGTAATATCGAATGCACTGGGACTGTAAGCACTGAAGAACGACTTCATTATCTGCCGTGCCTGGCTCTTGCTGGAATCATTGACCTTGGATATGATGACTATTTCCAGATTATCAGCAAACCAGGCTGAAAGCTTGTCCGCATCACCTGTCCTGATATACTTCGCAATAGGTATGAACACATCATAATTCTGCGCAGCGGAATTTGTGCAGAATCCTAAGAAAAAAGCCGGAGCAAGTGCAATTATCTTGACCAGATTATTCATGGCGGGAAAATATAGGCGTGGTTTTATTGCAAATTCCGAGCCACATCAGTATATTTGTCGTTGATGCGCCACATATAGCTGACGCTATATTTGTACGGCATCGTCAATCTTCGGACACTTATGAAAGTCAAGCTTCTGATGGTCGGAAAGACCGATACCGGATGGATCGGGTCAGGAATAGGCATATATTCCTCTCGCCTTGCGCATTACGTGAATTTCTCGATGGTGGAGATTCCCGATATCAAAAATGCTGCATCCTTGAGCCGGGAAGCCCTGAAATCGAAGGAGGGGGAAGCCATACTGAAGAACATAGCTCCGGGAGACCATGTGATACTGCTCGACGAAAAAGGAAAGGAATACACTTCCGCCGGATGGGCAGCCAGGCTCGAAGACAGGATAACCCATTTTTCCGGAGACATGGTATTCGTGATAGGAGGAGCATACGGATTTTCAGAAGCCGTGTATGCCAGGGCAAACGAAAAGATGGCTCTGTCGCTCATGACTTTCTCCCATCAGATGGTAAGGGCGATCTTTCTGGAACAGCTGTACAGGGCATTCACAATCATCAAAGGCGAACCGTACCACCACGAATAACCGGAGTTGGAAATGAAGAACGGATCCATACCATATCATATAGACTGGAAAAAGGACATATGGAAAATGTTCCTCGGATTGGCCGCGCTGCTGCTCCTCCTGTCCCTGTCCCTGAAGATGACATCAGAAAATGCCGAGAAGGCAGCGGAAGACTTCGGCAGGAAAGTAGAGAAGCGTCTCCGGCTTCTTGACGGATATGCAGACGAAGTCCTCGCCTCGGACAGCGGGAACTGGTCCGAACTCAAAAAGCTGCCTGAAGACATGGTCATATACAAATATGTCTTCGACACCTTGCAGTCGTGGTACAATCAGTTTCCTGTCAGGAATGATGACATAAGCACCAGGATGGTACTGCAGAGGCTTACCAGCCTCAGACCTGGAATATCGTCCCCCCTGTCCGGTATTCCGGAAGGGACCAGCTACATGAATCTCGGCCCCAAATGGTACATTATGCGGTGCAAGACAGACGACATGAGCAGCAAGGTCGTCTATGGACTCGAAATACAGAACACGCTTCTGGCCGACAGACAGAATTCCCAGTCCGGAGTGAATCCGGGCCTGGGCCTGCCGAGGAAATTCATGGTAATGGCCATCAACCATGCAGGAGGCGTGCCGGTGTATATCGACGGGGAACCACTGTTCAAGATCATCTCTGAAACCACAAGGGACATCCCATTCCCGACGAACATACTTCTGAGATGGATGGCTCTGATATCCCTGCTGCTGGCCACCATACTTTATTTCATGGCTCATGCATCCGTCAGGGCCTTCCCGTTCATCATACTTGCACTGACAATGATCCTGGCCGTGGCATACAGCTGGGGACTGCAGCTCAGGAATGTGTCCGAGCTGTTCTCACCAGGCATCTATGCCGACGGACCGGTACTGTTTTCTTTCGGAGCCTTGCTGATATTCAACTGCTTCGTATTCTTCTACCTTCTGTGCATCTACTTGTGCCGGAAGAAGTTCATCGAAAGGCTGATGCGGAGCCGGAAGACGTGGAGCAGGCTTGTTTACACAGCAGGGATAGTCCTGACCTTCATGCTTGCGGCGTGTTACATGCATCTGACACTGACGAGCCTGATCGTCAATTCCAGCATCACGCTCGAACTGTACCAGTGGTTCAACCTCTCGATCTACAGCGTCATCGTATACATATCATATATAGCGATCATGTCTGGCATGCTGCTCCTGATACAGATGCTCAGACCTGTCATTCACGACCTTACCGGAAGGAAATACAACGTCCTCTCCAGATGGGGCTTCCTCGGATTCTCGCTGATCTGCGCATTGTACCTTACACTCATGTCTGCAATACTCGGATTCAGGAAAGAAGAGGACAGGCTGGTGGTGGTCACCAGCAGGCTTGCAGTCGACAGGGACCTGTCCCTGGAGATCCAGCTGCGGTCCGTAGAAGATGCCATTGCCTCTGACCCTATGGTTGCCCCGCTTTCCGATCTTGACAGAAGCGATCTGATAATCCTCAACAGACTGAACGAAAACTATCTGTACCGCATATCTCAGAACTACTCAGTCACAGTAAGCCTGTGCAGGGACAACAGTTCCAGACGTTTCTCCCGTACCCGTGGACATGAAGCCCCATGCCTGGACTATTTCGGAAGACGGTTCATCGGAGGAACCGCCGTAGCTCCAGACTCAAGGTTCAGATTCGTGTCGGACGAATTCGGGAACTCGACCTATCTCGGTTCATTCGTCTATTATTCACAGGCATCAGGCGTCGTGCACATGTTTCTGGAAATCGAGGAAAAACACCACCTCGGGGAAAACGGGTACATGAGCATATTCGGCAGATCGACCAAATCGGACGACGCGAATCTGCCAAGATTCTATTCATACGCAAAATTCATTTCGGGCAAGCTGACAGACTACCGGGGCACTTATCCGTATCCGGCGATACTCGATCCGGTACTTGCCGGCAAGATCGAAAGCGGGACAGGACATTTCAGGGAAAAGAAATACGTGCACTTCATAAACAGGATCTCCGAAGATGAAGTGATAATAGCTTCAAGACCGGTCAGAGGCTGGTTCACTTACATGATCAACTTCTCATATCTGCTGATCGTCATTTACGGGCTGCTGTATCTCGCATTCTTCTGGCACAGGATAAGGACAGAGGAAATGTCAAGGAACTATTACAGGACCCGCATCAATTCCGTACTCTCGCTTTCCCTGTTCCTTACACTGGTCGTGATGGCGGCCACCAGTGCAGTCTTTGTCTACAGACGGAACTCCACGAACATGTTCAACATGATGTCCGAAAAGATAAACACCCTCCAGAGCCTCATGGAGTCAAGGTCCAGATTCGCCGATGACTGGCATGACCTGAACACGCAGGACATCGCAGCTGCCATGGAATCCATAAGCAACACCACAAAATCAGACATCACGCTATACACACCGGGAGGCAAGGTATTCCGGTCGACCACGCCCGAGATATTCGAGAAAATGATCATCGGTTCCAGAATGAACGAGGAGGCGTACTACAACATCAAATTCAAGAACCAGCGGTTCTACATATGCAAGGAAAAGATAGACGGCCGCAGATTCTATTCGCTTTATGCCCCTCTTTTCAATGATGAAGGCAAGATGGTAGCCATACTGGCTTCACCGTATACGGACCAGAACTACATGTTCCGGCATGATGCATTCTTCTACAGCGCCATAATCTTCAACATATTCATAATCCTTCTCGCTGTCACCATCCTGCTCAGCACCACCGTAGTGAACGCCATCTTCAAACCGCTGACCGAAATCGGAAGGAAGATGTCGGCTACCGACATACACTCGCTTGAACATATCAGGTATGACAGGGAAGACGAAATCGCCCTGCTGGTAAACGCCTACAACAGGATGGTGACAGACCTGTCGGAAAGCACGAAGAAACTGGCCCAGGCCGAACGGGACAAGGCGTGGAGTGAAATGGCCCGTCAGGTGGCGCATGAAATCAAGAACCCGCTGACCCCGATAAAACTGGAGATCCAGCGACTTATAAGACTGAAACAGAGGCATGACCCCAACTGGGACGAGAAATTCGACAAGGTATCATCGGTCATTCTCGAGCACATCGACATCCTGACAGAGACAGCGAATGAATTCTCGACATTCGCAAAACTGTACAGCGAGGAACCCGTTCTCATCGATCTGGACGCAACACTCCGCGACCAGCTCCTGATCTTCGACAACAAGGAGAATATCAACATATCGTATCTGGGCATGTCGGATGCCTACGTCACCGCACCCAAGCCACAGCTTATCCGGGTATTCGTAAATCTGCTGACCAATGCCATACAGGCCATAGAAATCCAGCAGAAGGAAAATGCGAAAGAAGGGAAGCCGGTAAAGGCAGGACAGATACTCATATGCCTGCGGAACAGCACAAAAGACGGATATTACGACATCGTGTTCGAGGACAACGGCCCCGGTGTCAGAGAAGAGAACCAGAGCAGGCTGTTCACGCCGAACTTCACCACAAAAAGCGGAGGCACAGGTCTCGGTCTGGCGATATGCCGCAACATCGTGGAAAAATGCGACGGGGAAATCATCTACCGGAAATCCTACAATCTGTACGGAGCCTGCTTTACCGTAAGGCTGCCGAAACGGAGGAATCAGTAGACATAGTCCTTGACATCCTGAGCCGTGATGCTGTCACCGGAAAGAATCAGCAGCCTCTCCACCACGTTTCTCAGCTCGCGGATATTCCCCGACCAGGACTTGTCCACAAGAAGCTTCAGGGCATCAGGCTCCACTTTCCGTTTCTGCATACCGGTATCGCTGCATATCTGGTCTATGAAATAGTCTACAAGAAGCGGGATATCGGACTTCCTTTCATCAAGAGACGGGACATTGATCACTATGACACTCAGACGGTGGTAGAGGTCCTCCCTGAAATTGCCTTTCTCGATTTCGGTCTTCAGATTCTTGTTTGTGGCCGCCAGCACTCTTACATCGACTACTATATCCTTGTCACTGCCCACACGGGACAGTTTCTTTTCCTGAAGGACCCGCAGGACCTTGGCCTGGGCCGCAAGGCTCATGTCCCCTATCTCGTCCAGGAACAGCGTACCTCCGTCAGCCTGCTCGAACTTGCCTTTATGCTGCTTGATAGCCGAAGTGAAGGCGCCTTTCTCATGGCCGAACAACTCGCTTTCTATCAGTTCCGACGGAATGGCGGCACAGTTCACTTCCACATACGGCATGGATGAGCGGTGGCTTTTCTGGTGCAGACTCCTGGCCACGAGCTCCTTTCCGGTACCGTTTGCACCTATTATCAGGACTCTGGCATCCGTAGGCGCTACCTTATCGATAATGGATCTTATATGCAGCATCGGCTCCGACTCGCCTATCATCTGCTGCCCGTACACCTTCTTCTTCAGAATCCTGGTTTCCTTGACAAGAGACACTTTCTCGGTGGCGTTCTTTATCGTTATGAATATCCTGTTCAGATCCAGCGGCTTCTGGATAAAGTCGAACGCCCCCTTCTTTATGCATTCCACGGCTGTGTCTATGTCACCGTGTCCCGATATCATGATTACTGCCGAATCCACTCCGGCTTCATTCAGTTTCCCGAGGACTTCTATCCCGTCCATGTTGGGCATCTTGATGTCGCAGAAGATTACGCTGTACTTCTCCTTTTCCGCCATTTCCACCCCTTGCAGCCCATCTTCAGCCACATCCACATCATATCCTTCATCAAGCAGTATCTCCTTCAGGGAGTTCCTTATAGATCTTTCGTCATCGATTACAAGTATCTTCATATCCGCATCGTTTTTGTCACAAGGACGGTGTATCTTACAAATATCGGACTTTTTCCTTCACTTGAGAAATTTTTTGTAATTTTGCCCAGTTAACAGCAGCCACTACAGCAAGCATATGAATGCACAGATGCATATACCTGACATCATCATTGCCATAGACGGGTATTCCTCTACAGGTAAAAGCTCTTTTGCCAAACTTATAGCCAGAGAGACCGGTTTCCTGTATCTGGACTCCGGCGCCTTGTACAGAGGTGTAACTCTTTATGCCATAGAGAACGGACTGATCAGTGACGACAATACCATAGACGTGGAAAAGCTTGCAGGCACCCTGCCGGGGCTTGACCTGCATTTCGAGAACGGGAAGGACGGATGCTGCACATTCATGGGGGACAGATGCATAGAAAAGGAGATACGGTCATTGTACGTATCCGGAAAAGTGAGTCCGGTATCAGCTTTGGCCCAGGTGCGTTCGTATGTAGACAGGCAGCTGCGGGAACTCGGAAGCAGAAAAAGGGTCATAATAGACGGAAGGGACATAGGCACTACCGTGTTCCCTGATGCGGAACTCAAGATCTTCATGACTGCCGATCCTGAAGTAAGGGCAATGAGGCGGATGAAGGAGATGCAGGCCAAGGGGGAAGATGTGGATTTCAAGTCTGTCCTGAATAACGTAAAGGAGCGGGATTACATCGATTCACACCGGGAGGTATCTCCTCTCGCCAAGGCTGAAGACGCAGTAGTGCTGGACAATTCGGACATGACAATGGAGGAGCAGATGGTCTGGTTCAAGGATCTGATCTCCCGGAAATTCGGTATAGATTGATTAAAATTCACCAGAATGAGACTTACAGTTGACATCGATCCGAATTCAGGATTCTGCGCAGGTGTGACAAGGGCCATAAGGAAAGCTGAAGAACAGCTTGACGGTCCGGACGGACGGCTATTCTCGCTTGGCGCCATTGTCCACAACGATGCCGAACTTTCCAGGCTGGAGGCCAAAGGCCTGGTCACAATCGACAAGGAGGATCTCCAGGAGATGCAGGATGCCGATGGGGAGACATTGCTGATAAGGGCACATGGAGAGCCGCCGTCCACCTATGTGAAAGCCAGACAACTGCACTTCAACGTAATAGACTGCACATGCCCCGTTGTCCTGAAACTGCAGGAAAGTATCCGTGAAGCTTATGCAAGGATCAAGGACGGCAGCGTGGACGGACAGATAATCATATTCGGGAAACCGGGTCATGCAGAGGTGCTCGGGCTTGTAGGCCAGGCTGACGGCAACGCACTGGTGGTGGAGAATCTGAGAATGCTGGAGAATGCCATAGCCGAAAAGAAGATAGACCTGAAAAAGCATATAGAAATCTTTTCCCAGACCACCAAGAATCCGGCGGAATATGCATCCATCTGTTCCCGTCTTGAAGAACTGATGGCCAAGGAGAACGAACTGCCCATGCAGAGGTTTGCGGGCAGAGGTCTTCTTGCCGTCCACAACACCATCTGTTCCCAGGTGGCGTCAAGACATGCGAAACTGTCGAGATTCGCCATTGATCATGATATCCTGATTTTCGTTTCAGGAAAGGCAAGTTCAAACGGCAAAGTCCTGTGCGACAGATGTAAATCATTGAACATAAGGACATACCACATAGAATCCACGGCCGACATAAGGAAGGAATGGTTCAGGGAAGACGACAAGGTGGGAGTATGCGGCGCCGCTTCCACACCGAAATGGCTGCTGGAAGACATTGCGAACCACATTCTTTCCTTCAACGGGACTTCTTCCGGACCGCTGCTGTAGCGCAATGCCGTACTTGTGCCGTACCTGTCCGGAAAATTTTGGAAAATTTGGCTGAAACAATTCATTTTTATATTTTTGCAGCCGCAAAACGGAAAATCATTAACAACTACTATATGGCAACAACAGCTGATTTCAAAAACGGTCTTTACATCAACTACAACGGTAAACCATGCTCGATAGTATGGTTCCAGCATGTCAAACCAGGAAAAGGTCCGGCTTTCGTGAAAACGAAACTCCGCAATCTTGAAAACGGACGTATTCTCGAAAACACATTCACTGCCGGAGCAAAGATCGAGACGATCAATGTGGAAAGACGCCCATATCAGTTCCTTTACAAGGATGAGGACGGATTCAATTTCATGCATGAAGAGACTTTCGAACAGATACATCTGGACAGCAGCCTTGTGGACAATGCTGACCTGATGAAGGAAGGCCAGCATGTGGAGATGATGTTCCTTGCTGACGAGGAGAGATGCCTTACCTGCGAACTGCCTACGTATGTGGAACTTGAGGTGACATATACCGAACCTGCAGTGAAAGGTGATACGGCTTCTACAAGCGCGTTGAAAGAGGCTACTCTCGAAACCGGGGCGACTATCATGGTTCCGCTTTTCATCAATCAGGGTGAGAAGATCAGGGTGAATACGACGGACAGGTCGTATGGTGAAAGGGTGAAGTAGTTCATTTATAGCGGATCGGAATATTTTTTGACAGAAGAGTGTGTCTTATGAGAGCCTCCCCACCGGGTGGTCCCCTCCCTTTTCGGGAGCCAAAGTCTCATAAGACACACTCTTCTGCCATATATCCGCCATGAAATGAACACTATTACTGGACGGCGGAGGAACGTTTGAGGACAAAGTTGGAGCCAAGATACTTGGTACGCACCTCCTCATCCGCAGCAAGCTCCTCAGGAGTCCCGCTCTGCAGGATATTGCCCTCGTACAGAAGATAGGCCCTGTCGATGATGGCAAGAGTCTCGCCGACATTGTGGTCTGTGATTATCACACCTATATTCTTGTATTTCAGCTTTGCAATGATATGCTGGATATCCTCCACGGCGATAGGGTCGACACCGGCGAACGGCTCATCCAGCAGAATGAACTTCGGGTCAATGGCCAGTGCCCGGGCTATTTCACAGCGGCGGCGCTCGCCCCCGGACAACTGGATTCCCAGGCTTTTGCGCACCTTGTGGAGATTGAACTCGTCTATGAGGGACTCCAGTCTTTCCTTCCGCTCCGCTTTGGTGAATGAGGACATCTCCATCACGGAAAGGATGTTGTTCTCGACCGTCATCCTCCTGAACACGGAGGCTTCCTGAGCCAGATAGCCGACTCCTTTCTGGGCTCTCTTGTACATTGGCAGCCCCGTGATATCTTCATCATCAAGATATATCTTTCCGGCATTCGGGACAATCAGGCCGGTTATCATGTAGAAACTCGTAGTCTTTCCTGCACCGTTCGGACCAAGGAATCCTACAATCTCACCCTGCTCGACTTCCATCGAGACTCCCTTGACTACAGTCCTGACTCCGTATTTCTTCACTAGATTCTCACACCTGAGTTTCATATCTGCTGAATTTTATCATTTGACATCAAGGCCGAATTCCGAGACCAGACTGCGGACTTCATCGTTCCTGGACATGAGATCCTTGGCCTTCTCGCTCGGCATGTACATGGTCTGCGGCCGTTCATCCGCCGGCTCAACATCCACTTTCAGATATACATCCGGGACTCCTGAAAGCTGTCTGAACCTTCCTTCAAGCTCATGAAGCAGCTTGGACTCTATCCAGTCTTTCTGGGCTTCATTGGACACTTTGAATATGACGTATCTTTTCCCTTCTTCCTCGGAGACAGACAAAGCGGCGGAATTCAATGCGTTGCTGAGTCTTGGCTTCGCGGCATAAAGGGCGACAAGATCAGGCCATCTGGAAACCAGCTCCTCGTCCGGGACTTTGGCCTTTTCAGGGGAAGAAGATGATGACGCCGGACCGGCCGGTATCCCGTCGCTTTCATCCATGATGGATTGGAGCGAAAGAGCCGAGGCCTGTTTCCCTTCCCTTGTCTTTCTGGCTCTCGGCCTTACATCGGAGGCAGCATCCGTCTGTTGTTCCGCAGGTTTGCTGTCCTGTCCTGACACGGTTTTCACCTCTGCAGCCGGCACCGGCTCGTGACGGGCTGCCGCAGATGCGGCAGTACCGGCCGCTGTTCCGGCAGGAGCAGCGGCTGCTGCAGGAGGTTCATTCTCCGTTTTCGCCTGCTGTTCCGGTACGGCAGTTTTCCGGTCGGAAAGCCTGGAGTTAAGAAGGCTGAGCTTCATGAGGGCGAGTTCGATAAGGAATCTCGGATTCACGCTCGACCTGTATGCGGATTCGCACTGCACGGTTATATTCATGGCCTCATATATGAACTGGAGGCTGCACCGCCCTGACTGCTCCCTGTACCGCTGTCTCAGGGATTCCGGCAGATCGAGCAGAGCCTCAAGTCCGGAAGTCCTGCTCACAAGGAGATCCCTGAAATGGGAACTCAAGGCAGAGACAAAATACAGCGCATTGAAACCTTTGCACAATATCTCGTCGAATTTCAGGAAAGCTGTCCTGTAGTCCCCTGACAGGAAGGCATCGGTAAGGGAAAAGGAATACTCGTAATCGAGGACATTCAGGTTTTTAAGCACTTCCTCATACCTGACGGTCTTTCCGCAGAACGCCACCGTCTGGTCGAAGATCGTAAGTGCATCCCTCATGGCACCGTCAGCCTTCATGGCTATGACATGGAGCGATTCGTCATCAATGGAGACTCCCTCCTTTTCAGCTATGCCCCGCAGATTCCCCACTATTCCGTCTACAGTGATCCTGTTGAAATCATATGTCTGGCACCGGGACAGGATAGTAGGCAGTATCTTGTGCTTCTCGGTAGTGGCCAGGATGAAGATTGCATATGCCGGAGGTTCCTCAAGGGTCTTCAGAAACGCATTGAACGCCGAGGAACTGAGCATGTGCACCTCATCTATGATATAGACGCTGTACTTCCCTGTCTGCGGAGGTATCCTCACCTGATCGATCAGAGCCTTGATGTCATCGACACCGTTGTTGGAGGCGGCATCCAGCTCATGTATGCAATACGAGCGGCCTTCGGCAAAGGACAGGCATGACCCGCACTTGCCGCATGGCTCCATGTCCGGTCCGGGGTTCTCGCAGTTTATCGTCTTTGCGAAAATCCTCGCAGTACTTGTCTTGCCGACTCCTCTCGGGCCGCAGAACAGATACGCGTGGGCGAGCTGTCCGCGCTTTATGGAATTCTTGAGCGTTCTGGCGATATTCTCCTGACCGACAAGCGATTCAAAACTGTCCGGTCTGTATTTTCTGGCCGATACTATATAATCTGACATATTTTACCACTCCCCTTCCGGAAGCATTTTGCGTTATCTTACAAAAATAAGTATTATTTTGTAAATTTGCAGCCGGAAAATGAAATTGGCATCATGAAAAAGATAATCTTGTTTGCATTGGCAGTCATAATACCTCTTGCCGCATCGGCGCAGGCGCAGATAAACACCAAGAAAGTGAAGATCGAGGATTTCACGGAAAAGACCATGAAGGTAGTGCTGAGCGGGAATCTGTTTTTCGACCAGGTATTCAAGGATGAGGTCCAGAACAGATGGAGGATATCCCCGTTCGAATTCTGCTCCCTTGACGAATTCGAGAAGATCAAGACCGACGAGGACTACTATTTCCTGATGATAGTGAAAGGCCAGTTCAGGAAAGAAGCCGAGCCCGGTCTCACCATGCTTTCCATAATGAAAGGCGGAGCGGCTGCATCGAAAGGCCTCAACAAGATGCTCGATGTGGTGACAGTTCCCATCATGTCCACAAAGAATCCTTCAGGAAGGGAATTCGTGTTCCTTCCGGCACTTCTGGACATCCTGCAGGAACACATACTGCTTTCCATGGAGAAGGACGTAGCCGCATACTCGGGACTGGGCACATATACCGTAAACCTCGGGGAGACGGACGGAATGGAGATAGTATTTGCGGAAGAGGACCTTTCGGATGAAATAACGGAAAATGCCAGAAAACTGTATTTCAGGAACGGGATAAGCGTCGAGCAAGCCGACATGGCGGACGAAATAATGGCGGACAACAAGCCGGACACTCTCGTAAGCTTCACCGTTTCACCGGACGGCAATGCTCCGGGGTCATATTGCTACAAGATGCTGATAGACGCCGGGACCCACAAGCTGTATTACTTCAGAAGGCACAAGATCACAAAACGTTTCGGCCCGGGTTTCCTTCTCGAGGACATAAACAGGATAGCGACAAGATAGAAGGAGAGATGATCTACGGAAAGACAGACTGCGGTCTGCAGTATGCTGTAAAAAGAACCGGCTCTGCTGCCGCATATTGTGCCCTGAGCATAAAATGCGGGACAAGGGACGAAGCCGGGTACTCCCAGGGCATTGCACATTTCACGGAACACACCCTTTTCAAGGGCACGGAAAAGAAAAGCGCCCCGGTAATAAACAGTTATCTGGACAAACTGGGAGGAGAGCTGAACGCCTTCACTACAAAAGAGGAGATAGTGCTGCATGCGACGGTGCTCGTGGAAGACCTTCCGAAAGCGGCAAACCTGCTTTTCGAACTGGCCACGTCAGCTACGTTCCCCGAGTCGGAAATCGCCATAGAGAAAGGGGTGGTGATCGACGAGATCAATTCCTACAAGGACTCTCCGTCCGAAGACATCTATGACAAGTTCGAGGAAATGCTTTTCGCCGGACATCCTCTGGCATCGCCCATCCTCGGCACGACATCTTCTGTAAAAAAGATAAAGAGGGCCGAGCTTCTGGGTTTCGTCCGGGAGAAATTCATCCCTGAAAGGATGGCATTCACTGTCGTCGCCGGCATTGACGAGCGGAAGATGGTGGGATTCATCAGGAAGATGTCGCAGAAATGGTTTCCGGCATCCGGTCTGGATTCGTCCGTAAAATCCATGAAAGAAGACAGCAGTGACAGTGTGCTGCAACTGCCGCCCCATACAAGATTCGACAAGACCGTGAACAAGAGGAACCATCAGGTCAACTGCGTGACAGGCAATACAGGACCGTCTCTGTACGGGGAGGATTCCAGAATCGCCACAATACTGATGTCCAATATCCTCGGAGGCCCTGCGAACAACTCCATACTGAACTATGTGCTCCGTGAAAAGAACGGATGGGTCTACGGTGTCGAATGCACCTATACCCAATATTCCGACACCGGAATCGTAGCAGTCTACCTCGGATGCGACAAAGAGAACCTTGAGAAATGCCTTGCCGCCGCACACAGGGAAATAGACAGGCTCAGGACTGTCCCGCTGTCGCCTTCCAGACTTGCCGCCGCGAAGAAACAGTTCCTGGGACAGATGGCCATAAGTTCAGACAACGGGGAAACCCAATGTCTCGCCATGGGGAAAAGCCTGCTGGCATATGGACATGTACTGTCCGATGAGAGCACAAGGGAGAAGATAGAGTCCGTAAGTGCGGAACAGATCAGAAATGCCGCGAGAGATGTTTTCGATGAAGACAGGCTCAGCAGGCTGATATTCCTGTAACCTCTTGTACAGTACCAGACAACACCTTAAAGGAAAATGGAAAACCCTTACCGATATCTCGCAACGCATTCGACTCCACAGACGGAAGCCCTCGAATGGATAGAAAAGCAGACCCATGTCAGGACGAACCATGCAAGGATGCTGACAGGGGCCGTACAGGGCAGATTCATCAAAATGCTCGCGGAAGCCATTTCTCCGAGACGTATTCTGGAACTCGGTACATTTACCGGATACTCGGCCGTATGCCTTGCCATGGCAATGCCGGCCGACGGGCATCTGGATACCCTTGAAATAAACGATGAACTTGAAGACCTGATACTGGAGGGGTTCAGAAGGTCCGGACTTGAAGACAGGATAAGCCTGATCATAGGAGATGCAAAAGAAACTCTCGCAAGGTTCAGACAGGAGATCCTGGAAGAAGGGACGAGACCGGAATATGATCTTGTCTATATCGATGCGAACAAAAGGGAATATCCGGAATATTACAGGCTCGTCTTCGATATGGTACGGAAAGGCGGCTATATCCTTGCGGACAATGTACTGTGGGACGGCAAGGTTTATCTGGATCCCATGCCGCAGGACAGGCAGACCCTCGGAATCGACGGATTCAACAGGATGGTCGCTGACGATCCCCGCGTCGAATCAGTAATCATACCGGTACGCGACGGACTGAACCTGATCCGGAAGCTATAGCATCTATTGTCTCGTGATATGGGCGCCAAGGGCGTTCAGCCGCAGGTCTATATCTTCATATCCTCTGTCGATCTGCTCGATATTGCCTATCACGCTTGTCCCGTTTGCCGACATCGCTGCGATAAGCAGCGCGATACCTGCCCGGATATCTGGGGACAGCATATTGTTCGCACGGAGCTGGAACTTGTGGTCGTGTCCGATGACTACGGCGCGGTGAGGGTCGCAAAGAAGTATCTGCGCTCCCATGTCGATCAGATGGTCCACGAAGAAAAGCCGGCTTTCAAACATCTTCTGGTGGATCAGGACGCTTCCTCTGCACTGCGTAGCCACTACGAGCATCACGCTCAGCAGATCCGGAGTGAGACCCGGCCACGGTGCATCGGCTATGGTCATGATTGACCCGTCGAGGAAAGACTCTATGACATAGCTTTCCTGTGACGGCACTACGATGTCATCACCGTGCTGCTCCAGATTGACCCCGAGCCGACGGAAAGATTCAGGGATAATCCCCAGATCCCTGTAGGAGACATCCTTTATCGTTATGGAACTTCTGTTCATGGCAGCCATACCTATGAAGCTGCCTATCTCTATCATGTCCGGCAATATGGTGTGCTCCGTTCCTCCGAGCGACTCCACACCTGTCACTGTCAGGAGGTTCGAGCCTATCCCGTCTATCTTGGCCCCCATCCGTACAAGCATAAGGCTCAGCTGCTGGATATATGGTTCGCAGGCTGCATTGTAGATCACTGTACGGCCTTTTGCGAGCACAGAGGCCATGAGGATATTCGCTGTTCCTGTCACGGAAGCCTCATCAAGAAGCATATAGCATCCTTGCAGTTGTGTACCTGCCGGTATATGAAGATAATAAGCCTTCACCTGCTGGTCATAATGGATGGATGCACCGAGGCTCATCATCCCGGAAATGTGCGTGTCGACCCTGCGGCGGCCGATCTTGTCTCCTCCCGGTTTCGGGAAATAAGCATGTCCGAACCTGGCAAGCAGCGGTCCTGTAATCATCACCGATCCTCTGAGTGCGGCACATTTCCGGACGAATTCCGGGCTTTCGATATATGAAGTGTCGATATTGTCTGCCTGAAAGGAATATTTCCCTTTTTCCAGACGTTTCACCTTCACCCCCATGCCTTCGAGCATGATGATCAGATTACGGACATCCAGAATCTCCGGGATATTCGAAATCACCACTTCTTCGCTCGTAAGCAGTACTGCACAGATTACTTCGAGAGCCTCGTTCTTGGCACCCTGCGGACGTATCGTACCTGAAAGGCGATGTCCGCCTTCTATGACAAATGAACCCATGATATCAAATATATTCGACTTCCGGTGTGAGCTCTATGCCGAAAAGATTCACGACTGAAGCAGTGATCCTTCCTGCAAGAGCGACTATCTCTTCCGGTGCAGCCTTTCCGGTGGCATTCACAAGCACCAGCGGCTGTTTTTCCCAGACTCCGGCATTCCCTTCCCTGTAACCTTTCCATCCGCTCTGGTCTATAAGCCATGCTGCGGGAATCTTGATGAAACCTGAACCTGCATCGAAATGCGGGACTTCATAATCCTGTCCGTATTTCGACTTCGCATAGTGCTCGACCCTGTCATAGAAAATCTTCGGGACTACAGGGTTCTTGAAGAAACTGCCGGCACTGCCGGTTTTTGCAGGATCAGGAAGTTTGGCATCCCTGATACCGAGCACTACAGACCTGATCATTGCAGGTGAGAACTCTTTGCATCCGCTTGCGGCCAATGCCTTTTCAGCGGCAGCCTTGAGATGGCCGTATGCCAGCCTCGGTCCTGTTCCGGCGGAAAGAGTGAACACCACGGATGTGACGATATACCGGCCTTTTGCCGACTGCTTGAAAACGGAATCCCTGTAACCATAGTGACAATCTGTCTTCGTGATGGTCTTTACGGAACATGTCACCGCATCGAAGCATCTGACTTCCTTTATGATATCCTGTATTTCCACTCCGTAGGCCCCGATATTCTGGACTGCTGCAGCTCCGGTCTCGCCAGGTATCCCTGAAAGGTTCTCCGGTCCCCAGAGAGAGTTTTCCGCACACCATATGCAGAAGTCATCCCACAGGGTTCCTGCCCCGACTTCCACGTCCACTGTCTCCGTCCTGGAGATGGATGGAATATTGTCCGCAGGAACTGCCGGGCGGATGAATTTTATGCCAGAGTGAAAGACAGTCCCCTCGAAATCCTTGGTGAACAGAAGATTGCTTCCCTTCCCTATATGGAGAAAAGGTCTCGGAAGGCTGAACTGTTTCCCTTCCGAGAAGAACATCACCAGTTCATCCGCACTGCCGTATTCCACATAACAGGCACAGGATACGTCCATACCGAATGTGTTCTGCTTCCGGAGATTATGATTGCAGGATATTTCCATATCATCCTATTTCAGCCCCGTTGGAAAGAGTCTCTTCCGGTGTGATGAAACGCATCTTGCCGTCTGCCTGACGGGCCATGAGAATCATACCCTTCGATTCTATACCGCGGATATTGCGCGGCTGGAGATTTGCCAGTATGCATATCTGTCTGCCGAGCATCTGCTCCGGAGTATAGTATTCAGCTATACCGGAAACTATCGTCCTCTTGTCGATTCCGGTATCTATGGTGAGTTTCAGCAGTTTGTCGGTCTTCGGCACTCTCTCAGCCTCCAGCACTGTAGCAGTCCTGATGTCCATCTTCCCGAACTCGTCGAATGTGCATTCCGGCTTCTGAGGAGCGGCCCTGTGAGCCTCTGCTTCGCGTGCGGCGGCCTTATTGGCGGCCTTGGCCGCCTCCAGCTTGGCCACTTGCGCCTCCACCACGGAATCTTCTACCTTGCTGAAAAGAAGTACAGGTTCTCCAAGACGGTGTCCCTCGGGAAGTATGGAATCCTTGCCGAGATCTTCCCATGTAAGTGTCAGTTCTGCGGTTTCTGCCCGGTTTGTGTGCAAGGCGGCTGACTCCCCTGCCTTGAATATGTTTTCACCGCAAGTCCCGTCTTCGCCGGCACGGTGGTCTGCACCTGCCTTGATATCCACATTCAGGATATGGCGGAGCTTTTCTGCGGAGAAAGGCAGAAACGGCTCGAATACCACTGCGAGGTCAGCGCATATCTGCAGCGAAACATTCAGTATGGAAGCAGTCCTGTCCATATCGGTCTTTGCGACTTTCCATGGCTCGGTGTCAGTCAGGTATTTATTGCCGATTCTTGCAATATTCATGGCCTCTTTGAGCGCTTCGCGGAATTTGTAATGCTCTATATTGTCCTCTACAGCTTTTTTGAGCGCAGGTATCTGGGACAGAGTCTCCGCATCCACAGGCTCCGGCTTGCGGTTTCCCGGTACTTCTCCACCGAAATATTTGTGAGTAAGGACTACCGCCCTGTTCACGAAATTGCCGAGAATCGCTACAAGCTCGTTATTGTTGCGGGCCTGGTAGTCTTTCCATGTGAAGTCATTGTCCTTCGTCTCGGGAGCATTGGCACAGAGCACATATCGGAGCACATCCTCCTGACCCGGGAACTCCTCCAGATATTCGTTCAGCCACACGGCCCAGTTCCCCGAAGTGGAGATCTTGTCCCCTTCGAGATTCAGGAACTCGTTCGCCGGGACATTGTCCGGCAGGATATAGCCGCCGTGGGCCTTCAGCATGGACGGGAAAACGATGCAATGGAAGACTATATTGTCCTTTCCTATGAAATGGACGAGCTTCGTGTCTTCGGATTTCCACCATTTCTCCCAGCTTGACGGCAGAAGTTCGGCAGTGTTCGAGATGTAGCCGATAGGAGCATCGAACCAGACATACAGCACCTTCCCTTCCGCGCCATCTACAGGCACAGGCACTCCCCAGTCGAGGTCGCGGCTCACGGCACGAGGCTGCAGGCCTCCGTCTATCCATGACTTGCACTGTCCGTAGACATTCGTGCGCCACTCCTTGTGCCCTTCGAGAATCCAGTCCTTCAGCCATGGTTCGTACTGATCCAGAGGAAGATACCAGTGCGTAGTCTTTTTCTTCACCGGCTGGCTTCCGCTCAGAGCTGACCTGGGGTTTATCAGCTCGTCAGGACTGAGCGTGCTTCCGCATTTCTCGCACTGGTCGCCATAGGCCTTTTCGTTTCCGCATTTCGGACAGGTGCCTGTGATATATCGGTCTGCAAGGAATGTCTTCGCCTCTTCATCGTAGTATTGCTCGCTCTCCTTCTCGATGAACTTGCCGTCGTCGTAAAGCTTGCGGAAAAATGCCGAGGCATTCCTGTCATGAATCCGGGACGTCGTCCTGGAGTATATGTCGAAATTGATTCCGAATCCGGCAAATGACTTTTTGATTATGCCATGGTATTTGTCCACTACATCCTGAGGGGTGCATCCCTGCTTTCTGGCCTTGATAGTGATGGGCACGCCATGCTCGTCCGATCCGCATATGAAGAGCACATCCTCTCCTTTCAACCTGAGATACCTGACGTATATGTCTGCCGGAACATAGACCCCGGCAAGATGGCCGATGTGTACCGGTCCGTTGGCGTACGGAAGTGCACATGTGACCAAAGTCCTTTTATGATTCTTATCCATATCCTTAAAAGTTTTTCCTGATAAATTCTTATGCCGGGATTTATCAGACCCGGCCGAGTCTGTTGTTTATCACTGTCCTGGCCTTGTTCAGCCTGTCCATCTTGCGGAGCAGTTCCATCTGTTCCTCAGGACCCGGAGATGATGCAAGAGCCTGTGACAGTTCCCTGGTCATCTTGTCGAGCCTCCGGCTCTGGTACGCAAGCAGGGATTTCGGCACAAATATAACCAATTGTGTAGCAACTGCAGTCATTGACCTGCGATAATTCTCTACTGTCAGCATGTATTTGTCCACAAGCAGGTCAGAAGTCACTGCAATTATGTCCGGATCGTCACTGTTCATCAGTCTGGTCTGGATCTTTTCCTGGGCAAGTCCCTGGTCGTACATGGAAAAGTAGCTGTCATACACCTTGCGGTATGCAGAATTCGAGAAGACGGTTCCGTCTGCCGAAAGCGCGTTGTCTATGAATTCAGCCACGGTATCAGGCTGTTCACCATCGACATGGTATTCGGAATCCTTGTCGAATATCAGATCCGTGCGCCCATGCTCCACGATAAAACCGAGCAGTTCCTTCTCGCAGGGGGCAAGGAAAGGATCATCCAGTTTCACTTGCGCCTTTCCGTAATCCTCAGCCGCTACCTCGACTGCAACTTTGGCCTCTGTCTCCGGGCCGAGTTCCGAAGCAAGCTCCGCACGCCGTCTCATGGTCTCTTCCTGTTTTCTTTCTGCAGTCAGCATATCTTCCCTGGTACGCTTGATCCTGTCGAAAAGTATTCCTGAAGAGATATTGAATTTCTCGCTGCACATGTCCACGTAGACTGAACGTCTTACAGGATCGGGAATCATCGCCACAGTGTCCGCAATGTCGTTTATGAGATTGGCTTTCTTCAAAGGATCATCTCCGGCTTCATCAAGCAGAATATCCGTCTTGAAGCCTATGAAATCCTGTTCATGCCCGGAAAGGAAATCCTCCACCTCCTCAAGCGTATGCTTCCGCGAATAGGAATCCGGATCATCACCGTCCGGCAGCAGGACCACCTTCACATCCATTCCCTCTTTCAGCACGAGATTAATCCCGCGCAGAGCGGCATGAATTCCGGCCGGATCCCCGTCATAGATTATTGTCACGTTCCTGGAATATTTGCGTATCAGCCGTATCTGCTCCACTGTCAACGAAGTGCCGCTTGAAGCCACCACATTCCTTATTCCGAGCTGGTGCATCGATATGACATCCAGATACCCTTCCACCAGTATGCATCTGTCCTTTCTGACAATCTCGTTCCTTGCAAACCATATCCCGTAAAGCGAGCGGCTCTTGACATATATCTCCGTCTCGGGAGAATTGACATACTTGGGTACGGACTTGTCAGACCTCAATGTCCTGCCTCCGAATGCTATGACGCGTCCTGAAGGGGAATGTATCGGGAACATGGCCCTGTCGTGGAAGCGGTCCACAACCTTACCGTCATCCCTCCTGTAGCAAAGCCCCGTATCAACCAGGAACTCCTCCTTGTAACCGGCCTTCCGAGCTTCCGACAGAAGTGAATTCCTGTCCGAAAGGGCCCATCCCAGGCCGAATTTCTCTATCGTACTGTCTTCCAGTCCCCTCGTCTTGAAATACGCATATCCAGTACGGCCTTCCTCCGTAGAGAGACTTTCCCTGAAAAACCTGGCAGCGAATTCCGACACCAGCAAAAGACTCTCGCCTCTCTGCCTGCTGGCTATTTCTTCCGCAGTCTCTTCCTTCTCGACTATCTCTATATGATACTTCTTCGCAAGATATCTTAGGGCCTCCACATACGTCAGCCCTTCATGCTCCATGACAAACCCTACGGCGGTACCAGACTTGCCGCAGCCGAAACACTTGAATATCCCTTTGGCCGGAGAAACATAGAAAGACGGCGTCTTCTCGTTATGGAACGGACAGCAGGCAATGAAATTGGCACCCTGCCTCTTCAGCGAGACAAAGTCACCCACAACATCCACAATCTGGGCAGAATCGAGAATCCTGTCTACAGTCTCCCGCGGGATCATCGGCTATTTCCTGTCATCAGAATCCACCTTCTCGAAATCGGCATCTTTCACATCTTCATAGCCGGAAGACCCGTCCTTCCCGTCAGGGGAAGGAAAGCGGATGTCGTACTCATGCATGGCTCTGGACATCTTCCATGAAGCGAAAAGTTCGGACAGGCCATAGACGATTACAGCGGCACCAGCCACGAGAGTAATCGTGGAACCGGCCCCGAATGGATTGAAAAGCAGAAGGATACCTCCGCCTGTGCATACAATCGGCAGCACAAAAGACCAGAACCCTACAGGAATCAGGGACGAAGCGCTGACCATGGCCGCAATCTGGAAAATCCCGAACAGCACAAGCACGATACCTATAAGGATAATCGCGAAACTTGCGACAGCCTCAGGAAAAGCAAACAGGAGGATACCTATGAGGATATTCACCACTGTGTTGAATATCAACAGCCCGAGCCCCCCGTTCCGTCTGTTTTTCAGACCGTATGCCAGAGAGACTATCCCGGACGCCACCATGATAGAAGCCACCACATAAACGAGTATCACCAGTGCGGTAGACGGCTTTATGACCATGATACATC
The DNA here is from genome assembly GCA_944326385.1 of uncultured Bacteroidales bacterium. GTDB lineage: Bacteria > Bacteroidota > Bacteroidia > Bacteroidales > UBA932 > Cryptobacteroides. The sequence continues at coordinate 25,056 of CALVDT010000099.1, forward strand.
CTATAATGATTGCAATGGCAGCCCTGAGCCAGCCGCTGAATTTATTCCTGAAACCGAAAGTAATCATCATGACACAATATTATAAATCCTTGAAATGCAAAATTACGAATTATTTTACTAATTTCGCGCTTCGCATCCCAACAATTGAACATTTATGAAGTCTGACATCGAAATCGCAAGAAGCACCGTAATGAAAAGGATCACCGACATCGCGGCAGGCATCGGAATCCCTGAAGAAAAGCTCGAACCATACGGCCATTATATGGCAAAGATACCGGTGGAACTGATTGATGATGAAAAAGCGGCGAAAAGCAACCTGATCCTCGTAACGGCCATTACGGCCACAAAAGCAGGCATAGGCAAGACCACCGCATCCATCGGTCTGGCACTCGGGCTTTCCGGAATCGGGAAAAAGGCCGTGGCGGCACTGCGCGAACCGTCTCTGGGACCATGTTTCGGGCTTAAGGGCGGGGCTGCCGGCGGAGGATATGCACAGGTGCTCCCGATGGATAAGATAAACCTTCATTTCACCGGAGACTTCCACGCTGTCACATCAGTACACAATATGATTGCAGCGTTGCTGGACAATTATCTGTACCAGCATCAGTCCGAGGGGTTCGCCCTGAAGGAAATCGTGTGGAAGCGCGTCCTGGATGTCAACGACAGATCACTCAGGAACATAGTGACAGGTCTCGGTCCACGTACGAACGGCATCCCGCAGGAATCAGGCTTCGACATCACCCCGGCCTCTGAAATCATGGCCATACTCTGCCTTGCAAAGGATCTGGATGACGTAAAAAGACGAATAGGCAACATCACTCTCGGATACACCTTCGACGACAAGCCTTTCACCGTAAACGACCTCGGTGTAGCAGGAGCCATGGCGGCACTTATGACAGATGCGATAAAGCCGAATCTGGTCCAGACGACAGGACAGACTCCGGCCATAGTGCACGGAGGGCCTTTCGCAAACATCGCCCACGGATGCAATTCCATAATCGCTACAAAAGAAGCCATGACATTCGGTGACTATGTAATCACCGAGGCCGGCTTCGGAGCAGATCTCGGTGCAGAGAAATTCTTCAATATAAAATGCCGCAAAAGCGGACTCTGTCCGAAACTTACCGTACTGGTGGCTACGCTCCAGGGTCTCAAGATGCATGGAGACGTTCCTCTGGAAAAGATCAAGGAACCGGACGCTGAAGGAATCCGGAAAGGGTTTGCAAACCTGGACAGGCACATAAGCAACATACGGGGCTTCGATCAGACCGTACTTGTCTGCTTCAACAGATTCGCCACCGACACTCCGGAAGAAATCGCCCTGGTGGAAGAGCACTGCAGGAATCTCGGTGTATACTTCGCTGTCAACGATGCATACGCACGCGGAGCAGACGGAGCAATGGAACTTGCTGAAAAAGTGGTGAAGATCATATCCGAAGATCCATCCGGACCGCTGACGCTCACTTACCCCGACAATGCCGGAGTGGAAGAGAAGATCTGCGCAGTAGCCAAGGACATCTACAAGGCTGGTTCGGTCTCGTTCAATGCGCTCAGCCGGAAGAAGATCGCCCTGATAGAGAAACTCGGATACGGCAGTTATCCTGTATGCATAGCCAAGACCCAGTATTCGTTCTCGCAGGATCCGAAACTGTACGGTGCCCCTGAAGGTTTCGACTTCGGGATCAGGGACATTGTGATCAATACGGGAGCAGAGATGATTGTCGCCATAGCCGGTGACATAATCAGGATGCCAGGTCTGCCGAAAGTGCCTCAGGCCATGCATATAGATATCGTGGACGGCCAGATAGACGGTTTAAGCTGACGGAGAGCCGATGAAACTGTACGACAACCATAACCACAGCCAGTTCTCCTTCGACGGGAAGCTGGCCTCGGTAGAGACATCCGCACGTGCCGCCATGGCTGCCGGTCTGGCGGGGATATGCTTTACGGATCACTGTGACTTCTTCGTGCCTGAAATGAAAGCGGCATACGAGCATCTGATTCCGGAACAGTTCGACATTACGGCCCAGCAGGCCGAAATAGACAGAGTGCAGGCCATATTGCCAGAGATAAGGATATTGAAAGGAATCGAGATCGGGATGGAAGCCGGATGCCATGACAAGATACGGAGACTGCTTTCGGAGAACAGTTTCGATACGGTAATCGCATCGGTACATTATCTTGACGACACCGACCCGTTCTGGGGAGGATACTACAAAGGGAAGGACTGGAAAACTGCATACGGCCATTATCTCGAAACCATTTACAGTGAAATGACCTGGCTCGGTGATTTCGACATCCTCGGACATTTCGACTATGTGGCAAGATATGCCCCCTATCCGCAGTGCAGCATCCTTTACAAGGACTTCCCGGATATCTTCGACAGCATACTGAGATATCTTGCGGAACATGGAAAGGCTCTGGAAATCAACACAAAGACATACCAGGACTACAAGGGGCGCACACCTGTTCTCGACAGGGATATCCTGCTCAGGTTCAGGGAATACGGCGGTGAAGCCGTAAGCCTCGGATCAGACTCGCACAACCCCGAGAGGACAGGCGACAAATTCTCCCTATACGCGGAATTCATCAAGGGATGCGGCTTCAGTTACGCGGCGCATTTCGAGAAGCGCAGCCTCATAATGGAGAAAATCAAAAGTACCCTTTTGCGTCACCCTTAGTTTGCCACTTCACAAAGGAATTTCAGACGGACAAGCCTCACCTCGGATTCATCATAGTCCTGCCCCAGATCGGCCATGGCATCAGCCACTGAGTCCGACATGGCCTCTTCCTTGAAATAACTGTAGATCTCGTCCACGACATCATCATCTACAGTCTGGCCGATGTAATAGTCAAGATCGAGTTTCGTACCGGCTGCCACAATGGACTCGATCTCCGTAAGCAGTTCGTCCATTTCCAGGCTTTTGGCACTTGCAATGTCTTCCAGGGACAGTTTCCTGTCAATCCCCTGTATGATATAAAGCTTGTTTGCCGATGAAGAATTGGCTATGGATTTCACGACAAAATCATCCGGACGGACAATGTCATTTTCCTCCACATACTTGGCTATAAGAGCAATGAATTCCTTCCCGTATTTTCTGGCCTTGCCTTCTCCTACTCCCTGGCAGTTCCTGAGTTCTTCCAGAGTGACAGGATACGAAATGGACATGTCCTCGAGAGAAGGATCACCGAACAATATCCACGGCTGCAGGTGCAGTTTCCTGGAGAGGTCGGACCTCAGATCCTTCAGCATGGCAAGCAGTACCGGATCTCCACCCCCGCCGCCGGCCTTCGCCGCTGCAGGCAGTTCATCGTCATCTTCCTCACCATCCACGAAATGCCTCTCCTCGGTGATCATGACAGGATAAGGCTTCCTGTTGAACTCCCGTCCTTTTTCGGTGACATAGATAAGCCCGTAGGACTCAATGTCCTTCTCCAGGAAATGCAGAACCAGTCCCTGATGGATGACATCGCACCAGAACCGGAAGGAATGGTCTTTTCCTGCCCCGAAGAATTCCATCTTGTCGTGCTCATATGATTTGATGAGGGCATTCGACTCTCCTGCAAGGATATTGGCCAGATGCTCAAGTTTGAAATGCTCGGGCATGGCTTCCACAAGTTCTATTATCAGAGCAAGATATTCCTGGCCGTCGAACTGCTTCTTTGGATTGAGGCAGTTGTCGCAGGCACCGCAGTTGTCCTGAGGATAATCCTCACCGAAATAATTCAGCAGAAGTTTGCGGCGGCATTGGTTCGATTCTGCATATGCGACAGTCTCAAGCAGAAGCTGCTTGCCGATCTCCTGTTCCGCGACCGGCTTGCCCTGCATGAATTTCTCGAGTTTGACGATATCCTTATAGCTGTAGAAGGCGATACACTGCCCCTCACCTCCATCCCTTCCGGCACGGCCTGTCTCCTGATAGTAACCCTCAAGGCTTTTCGGGATATCGTAATGTATCACAAACCGTACGTCCGGCTTGTCTATGCCCATGCCGAATGCTATGGTGGCCACAATCACATCAACCTCCTCCATCAGGAACTTGTCCTGGTTCTCCGCCCTGGTTCTGGCATCCAGTCCTGCATGGTACGGAAGAGCCTTTATGCCGTTTATGTTCAGCAGTTCAGCCAGTTCCTCCACTTTTTTCCTGCTCAGGCAATAGATTATGCCGGATTTTCCCGGATTCTGGCGGATGAACTTTATTATATCTCTTTTAGGATCCGACTTGTCCCTTATTTCATAATAAAGGTTAGGCCTGTTGAATGAAGACTTGAAGACCTCTGCGTCAAGAATCCCGAGATTCTTCTGGATGTCGTCCTGCACCTTAGGCGTGGCCGTGGCCGTAAGAGCTATCACCGGCGCCACTCCGATCTCCTCTATCAATGACCTGATGCGCCTGTACTCCGGCCTGAAGTCATGCCCCCATTCGGAGATGCAATGCGCCTCGTCCACTGCATAGAACGAAATCCTGATTTCCTTGAGCATCTCTATGTTCTCGGCCTTGGTCAAAGATTCAGGGGCCACATACAGAAGTTTCGTAACCCCGGAAAGAAGGTCTTCCCGCACCTCGTTTATCTGTGCCTTGGAAAGCGATGAATTCAGGAAATGCGCTATTCCGTCATTCCCCGAGACAAATCCTCTGATCGCATCCACCTGGTTCTTCATCAGGGCTATCAAGGGAGAGATGACTATCGCCGTCCCCTCCATGACGAGAGCCGGAAGCTGATAGCAAAGCGATTTCCCGCCTCCTGTCGGCATCAGAACGAAGGCGTCTTTCCCGGACACAAGATGGGTAATGATTTTCTCCTGATCACCTTTGAATGAATCAAAGCCGAAGAATTCCTTTAACCTGGAATGCAATAACCTGGAGTCTATAGCCATTTTAATAGGATTTAGCCCTACTAAGTTAGAATTAATTTTCACTTTGACAAATATTTTACTCCCATTTAATATGGATTTTCCGCATCGGAAAGCATTTTGAGAAAAAACGGAGAGAGACAGATGTGATTTCTGAAATAATTTTACGATATTTGCAGAATTGGGTCCGTCCCGGAAAAATGACAGTCAAAATAAAATTACAATAGACATGAAAACACTCAAATTCATTTCAGCAGCTGCCGTCGTTGCAGCAATGATGGCAAGCTGTACAAGCTCCCCGAAGAGCATTACCGTGGAAAAGGACGGGGAGACCACCACTGTTTCCCTTCCGGATGCAGCATTGACAGACTCTGTCAGCTATCTCGTAGGTATAAACTTCGGCTATTTCATAAAGGCCAACGATTTCGGTGAAGACCTGAATTACGCGAAGATAAAGAAAGGCATGATGGACTTCATCAAGGCTGAAGGCCAGATGAATTCCGTTGAGTTCAACGACCAGTTCGACATCAGTCCTGATGAGATGAACAGGCTTTTCAACGAATTCATCTCCGCAAGGAGAAACTTCGAGGCTGAAAGCAACAAGGCTGAAGGCGAGGCATTCCTCAAGGAGAACGCGTTGAAAGACGGAATCGTCATTACCGAGAGCGGACTCCAGTATCAGATTGTGGAAGCCGGAAACGAAGTGAAGCCGGGCGAGAAGGACACAGTCTATGTACATTATACGGGGACACTGATCGACGGCACCGAATTCGATGCATCAGATCCTGAGAAAGAGCCTGTACGCATGCTCATGAACCGTGTCATCAAAGGATGGACAGAGGGTCTTCAGTTCATCGGCGAAGGTGGAAAGATCAAGCTTTTCATCCCTGCGGAACTCGGATACGGTGTACGTGGCACAGGCGCCATCAAACCGAACTCTACACTCATCTTCGATGTTGAGCTTGTAAAAGTCAACAAAGCAGCCGAGGAAGCAAAGACCGAAAATAAAAAATAATCAGCCATGGCTTTGGAAATAGAAGGTAAAATCATCCGGAAACTCAATGTCCAGAGCGGTACTTCCGCGCGTGGCGAGTGGTCCAAACAGGAATTCATAATCGAATACCAGGAGGGCAACTATCCATCGCAGGTCTGCCTGAGCGTATGGGGTCCGGACAAGGTCAAGGATCTGGAGAAATACCAGATAGGCGACAAGGTCAAAGTCTCGTTCAACATCAGCAGCAGGGAATACAACAACAGGTGGTACACCGATCTCCGCGCATGGAAGATAGAGACGGAGACTCCGGTTCCGGAGAATTACACTACGGGGTTTGCCCCTACCGGAGTGGAAGGTTCAGGCAATACCTACACCCCTGATCCTGCAGAAGCGGCCAGCACCGGTCACGGTTATGTGGCTGAAAGCACCGGAACCGACAGTTCGGCAGAGGATGACCTTCCGTTCTGACCTTGTAAGGAGATCCCGGCACATGGTTTTTCCGCCTGTCCGGGAAAAATGACACTAAGATGGGACTGTGTCCAAATGATGAATTTTGGCACAGTCCCTTTTAGTATGTGATACATCGCCATCCTTTATTTAATTAAACGTGAGTTCGATGAATTTCAATTTATTGAAAGACATCGAATTACCTCTGAAGGAGCAGGATAAAGTCCTGCGACGAGCCCCCAGCGAGGGGGCGAATGGGGGAGGCGCCCCTTGAAAAGGGGCTGTCACTACAGCGACTGGGGTTTAGGATAAATGGATTTCGAAGAAATCCTTAACGACTGTTCGACGAATTCCCTGGTGCTGAACAACATTAATTCGTCGAACTGACGTTAATTTACCTACATTATGAAAATCCCGAATCTGCACATTCTGATTCCCGCAGTCAGTACACTGCTTTTACCTGCATTCATTTCCTGCTCCGGAGAATGTTCCGTCACCGGAATAGCATCGATGCCGTCAGGTGTGGCGGGTGCCTTCATAGGAAAGGCAGACCGCTCCATAATAATAGCCGGAGGTTCCGACTTTCCGGATAAAAAGCCATGGGAAGGCGGAGAAAAAGTATATTATGACCGCATATATGAGTTGACATCATCGGACGGGAAATGGGCTTGCAGCCTGTCGGATACCAGACTTCCGTCAGCGATTGGAGGCGGCTGCACGGCATCCGACGGTACGACATTGTATTGTTTCGGGGGAAGCGACGGGCAGTCTTTGAACAGGACAGTATATACCATAGGATATGCTGCGGATTCGCTGCAGGTTGACTCGATATCTGTTCTCCCCGACAGTTTCATCCCGGCTGCGGCCGTCTTCATCAGATCAGAGGAAGCCTGCTACATACACGGTACAGAGAACGGAGGGAATAGTCTGTACCGATATTCCGTTCCATCCGGAAACTGGACTCGTCTTGCCGGATGTCCGGACAGACCGATAAGCGAGGGAAGTCCTCTCGTATGCCAATACAACGGCAAGGATGAGGCGCTTTATCTGATAGGAGGCCGCGGTACTGACTCTTCCGGACTGTATCTGTCTTCCGCTGTTTGGGAATACGTTCCTGCCAACGGCAAATGGGAAAAGAAGTGCGACATGACGATAGAAGGCAGGACGGCTACACTGATGTACTCATCCGCAGTTCCATCCGGGTCCGGCCATATCATAGTGGCAGGCGGGGATGACGGGATAGAATTCAGCAGGCGTGTGAAACTCGATGAAATGATAAAATCCACTCCCGAGAGTCCTCTGAGAGACAGCCTGAAGACAGCATTGGCTGAAGCCAACATCAACCACGCCGGATTCTGTGACAGGATTTTCTCCTATAACACTATTACCGGGAAATGGGCCGAGCTTGGGCTTTCCGCAATTCCTCTTCCTGTAGTCACGACAGCCGTCCTTGAGGACAATGCCATTATCATCCCGTCAGGTGAAATACATCCAGGCGTAAGGGGACGGGATATTCTTATGGTAAGTATACCGGAGAGCATCTGCAATTAATAAAGGTACGGACGAAATCCTCATGTACACCGGCACACTGCGGCTTTCCCATCTTCGCAGGCATTGAATTCCCTCCTTATGAATTCACCCTAGTTATCGGTTATCATTTCCGGACAGAGTGACGGTATTGAAATGCGACCACTGCCACTTTTGCCGGGACATTGGTACTGGTCGACGATAGTTTGCTGCGACCACTGCCACTTTTGACTGGTTTCCGGTAGTGGTTGAAGGTGATTGAGAAAGCATTTTTCCGAAAACAAAGAACCTCGCAAAACTCGGATTGTGTTTTGCGAGGTTCTGGTCGGGATGAGGCGACTCGAACGCCCGACCCCTACGTCCCGAACGTAGTGCGCTACCAACTGCGCTACATCCCGTTTTTTCGTTTCTTTTGGGTAATAGCCGCATCGGGCTTCTCTCTTCGTCGGTCATTTACACAAGTAAACTCCCGTCCTCAGCGCTCCCCCTCTTTGCTCTGACCCAAAATAAACTTCAAAAAATCAACATCTTTTGGGTAATAGCCGCATCGGGCTTCTCTCTTCGTCGGTCATTTACACAAGTAAACTCCCGTCCTCATCGCTCCCCCTCTTTGCTCTGACCCAAAATAAACTTCAAAAAAAATCAAGAACTTTATGAAAAAGAAGCTGCCGCACGACAGCTTCTTTTTCAGCTATTGAAAACCTTTAAGGTTGATTTCAAACTATGAAAGTTTGTTTATATAAAGAGCTATACCACTTTTGAGATTGGCAGCCTTGTTCTTGTGGATCACTCCGATCTTCGCAAGCTTGTCAATCATGGAATACACCTTCGGAGCGTCAGCTGCAGCTGCGGCTTTATCCGTATTGTTCCTCAGAGCGCGAATAGCGTTCCTTGTGGTCTTTGCATAATATCTGTTATGCAATCTGCGTCTTTCGTTCTGACGATTACGCTTATCTGCTGATGCGTGATTTGCCATTGTTTTTATTTTTTATATTTTCGTAGTGGGTAGGGGAATCGAACCCCTATTGCAAGAATGAA